>JAYVQJ010000986.1:0-4412 GCA_043777235.1 Planctomycetia bacterium | reverse complement strand
AGTCGATGCCGGCTTTCTTCAACCGCCGACACAACCCGAACCCCGTCGGCCCCGCCTCGTAACACACCCGCAACCCAGACACATCCGCCTCCAGCTTCGCCAACCGCTTGATCAACTTGGCGACATCATGCGGATATGTGCCCAGAGCGACCGCCTCGCTCTGGGGACGTATCCGCGACTGCAACAACGATCGTGTCCTTGTGGACGTTCAAACCAACGAACCGTAATTTACTCATCGGACCAGTCCTCCCGTTTGTGGCTCTGTGTCGAACGGAACACTCAAAACGCTCCGCTCAGCTTAACCCACGCTGCCGTGAGCGACTGGTCCTTCCATATTGTCTACGCTTCCGCAACGCAAAGAATCATTCGTTCAAGCGACCGGCTCGGCCGGCGCGGGCTTCGGTGACTTCGTCGGCGAACTCGGGTTTGCCTTCGTAGAGTTTGATGATGCTCCGCCACGTTTCCTCAGCGTCGTGTGTCTTGCCCGCGAGGGATTGTTCGCGAGCTTTCTTCAGGGCGTCGTTGACGATTTGCTTGCGATCGACGTTGCCGTCTCCGGCATTCTCCAGCAATGCGATTTGTCGCTTGGCGAGGTTGAAAAACGAGCGGTCCTCTTCGCGATCTTTGAGCAGGTCGCTCATCGCTCGGTATTGGTCGCGAGCGGTCATGAAATCGCCGAAACGTTCAAAGACGCGGGCTTGCAGATAGAGACGCTCGGCTTCGTTCTTCGGATCTTGGCCGAGTCGCAAGCGAGTCTCGATGCCGCGCTCGGTGCGGTGCATTTCCAACTTGTCGATCAGTTCGCGAGCTTCGTCCGCATGTTTGCCATTCGGAAATCGTTCCAGCAGCGACTTGAGGTAGCGATCGTTTGCCTCTTGCCATTTGACGGGATCGTCGGACTGCATCAGTGGCTGAGCGAGTGCGAACAATTTTTGTTCTGACGGTGGCATCAGCGACCATGCAACTCCACCGAGCATCACGGCCAAACAGGTCGCGAGGAACCAGCCTCGTTCCCAGATCGGGCCAGTCGCTTTGCGTTTCTTCTTTTTCTTGCCGAGCAGTTTCTTCAGTTGAGCTGGATCGGAGAGCTGCGACATGTCGATCGCGGTTTGACCGGCCCCGGCGGTCATCTGCGACATCGTGCTCGTCTTGGCAGCGACTCGTTCGACGACTTCTTCGAGCGCGACCTGCACCATCAGCGCGTCGTGCGGTCGCTTGTCGGGATGCTTTTCGAGCAACTGCATCACGACCTGTTCAAGGAACACTGGGCAGTCCATGACCTCGGCCCGGATTTTCGTCGGCGGCTCGTTGATGTGCTTGAGCAGCAACTCCATCGAGGCCGCACCACTGAAGGGGACGTGGCCGGTCAGCATCTCGAACATGACACAGCCGAGAGCGTACAGGTCGGTCTTGTTGCTGATCGGCTGCTTGCCGGTGATTTGTTCGGGAGCCATGTAGGCGTGCGTCCCAACGGTCGAGCCACTGGCGGTCAGCGCAGTGGCATCAGAGTCGCGAGCGATGCCGAAGTCTCCCAGTCGCAGCTTGCCGTCCTGGCCGAGAAACAAATTCGCCGGCTTCAAGTCGCGATGCACGATCCCGTGTTCGTGTGCGTATTCGAGAGCCTCGCAAATCTGCCCGGCGAACTCGATGACCTGTTGCCACGGGAGTCGGCCTTTTTCCTTCAGCAGGTCCGCGAGCGTGCCGGCGTCGATGAACTCCATCGCGTAGAAGTGCTGACCATTCTGCGAGCCGCCGCCGAAGAACTGCACGATCCGCGGATGCTTCAGCTTCTTGAGAATCGCCATCTCGCGATTGAACCGATCGACGAGCAGCTTGTTGACCGTCAGCGACAACGGCAGCACTTTGAGCGCGACATCGGCTCCGTTCTTCGTGTACGTCGCCTTGTAGACGATCCCCATTCCACCGACGCCCAGTTTCCTTTCGATCAAGAACGGACCGAGCATCCGATGAACGTCAGAGCCCGAACGATTGGCCGATTTCTTGGCAGGGGCCTGTGTGACAGGACGAGTTGGCGACTTCGCGATTGGCGATGTCTCTGGCCGCGTGACTGGCTTGGCGGCTCGCGGCGGATTGAGCAACGCGGGTTCTTCAACATGACTGACTGGCATATCCGACTCCTGGAGAATTGAAGCCTGAAGCGCGAGCGAAGCTCATTCTGGGGAATTGAAGCCTGAAGAAGCTCTTTCGTCCGGCTTCGCTCGCGCTTCAGGCTTCAATTCCCTGATCAACGTGATTATTCCGGTTCGTCACGAGTTATCCGGCCGCGCTGCCGTCTGGGACCAAGATTGCGGGGATTCGCAGACACAAATCCTCGTCGGCCGGGTCTTCGTTGCGAGAAATCAACTGGCAGGCATTCCACAATCCTGCGGCATTCGCGGAATCGGTGACTCAACCGCGAGTGCTCAAAGTGACCGCCATCAAGCAGGGCATTGCGTGCGGGGAGTCTCGAACGGAATAATCTCGCACACTTCGTGGACGGGATTTCCCGGTCAACGGACACCTAAGTCTTGGGGCGATTGATGACCACTGTTCACCGGTTGATTCGGCTCGTCATTTTGGCAACGCTTGTCGTTGGCGTTTTGGCGTTGCCGGCCGGCGCTTGGCAAAAGAGAGTGATCCGCGCGGGAGGCAATGCCATCCAAGTGGTGGACGGAGAAGCTCCCGCCGTTGAGGGACAGCCCGGCGCGCCGGGACAACCCGCTGCGACGCCGGGTAGCACGAAGCCCGCCGACGGCAGCAAGCCGGACGATCCCAACAAGGCGAAGGAAGGCGAGAAGAAAAAGGAAGGTCCGGCACCGCTCACGACGCGACCAGCCAAGCCACAGAAACCAGCGAACCCCGACGAACTGAAGAACCTCAAGCCAGATAGCGATGGCCGCGTCAAATTCAATCTCAAGGGTCAGCCGTGGCCGGATGTGCTCGACTGGCTGGCCGAGACTTCGCAGAAAAGTCTCGATTGGCAAGAGCTGCCCAACGATTACTTGAACCTCGTCACACAGCAGAGCTATTCGATCGACGAAGCTCGCGACTTGTTGAACCGGCATTTGCTTTCGCGCGGGTTCACGATGCTGACACACGGTGAGACGATCTCGGTCGTGAACGTGTCGAAGATCAATCCCGGCATGGTGCCGCGCGTCGAGCCGGATGATCTCGCATCGCTGCCGGATCACGATTACGTGAAGACATCGTTCCCGCTCGCATGGCTACTGGCCGATCAGGCGGAGACAGAACTCAAGCCAATGGCCAGCCCGAACGGCAAGCTGACGCACCTGACGAACACGAATCGCTTGGAGGCCATGGACTCGGTCAAGAATCTGCGAGAGATTTGGGCGGTCATCCAAGAGGAGCAATCCGGCGGCAAGCAAGAGCAACTCGTGCGCGAGTTCAAGCTCAAGCACACGAAGGCTGTGGAAGTGCTCGATCAATTGCACGTCCTGCTGGGAATCAACAAGCCGAATCCGAAAGCCAAACGATCTGGTGGCGGAGGCGGCGGTGGGGGCGGCATGGACCCGAATATGATGATGCAGTTCCAGCAACAGATGCAGCAGATGATGCAGCAAATGCAGCAAGGGGCGCAGCAAGCACAAGGAGCCGGCGGGGCGGCGAAAGCGAAGCCGGGTGAAGTCCGCTTGCTGGCGAACGAACGTGAGAACAGCATTCTGGCGACCGCGCCGCCCGACAAAATGGCGATCGTCTCGCAAGCGGTGAAGACGCTCGATGTCGTTTCGTCGCGTGAGAACTTGCTGCAAAACATCCAACGAATGCAGGTCTATCGGCTCAGCGGTCTCGACCCGGCATCGCTGGTTGAGCTTCTCGATGATGTCGGCAATCTTGACCCGACCACGAAGCTGCAAATCGACGCCAAGAACAAGTCGATCGTCGCGCACGCTTCGCTGGCCGATCATCTGACGATCAAGATGCTGGTCGACAAGCTCGACGGCACCGGCCGCAAGTTTCAGGTGATCCCGCTGCGAAAGCTCGGAGCCGACTACGTTGCAGGCACGATCGAGTTCATGATGGCCGGTGGTGAGAAGGACAAAAACCAGAACCGCCGACAACCGTATTACTTTGATTTCTACGACCAGTTTTCGATGGGTGGCGGCCGGTCGTCGCAGACCGACAGCAACGACAAGTTCCGCGTCGATGCCGACGTCGAGAACAACCGCCTATTGCTGTGGGCCAACGAGATCGAACTCCGCGAGATCGAGAACTTGCTGATGAAGCTCGGCGAGATTCCTCCGCCGGGAGGCAATCGCAACACGCAGCGCTATCTCGACAACCTCGATCCGGAAGACGTCGAACAAATGCTGGAACGCATTCGCCGCATTTGGCCCAGCATCAGTCCGAACGAACTGCTCATCGACGAAGCCGACTCTGCTCGCGGTCCGAAG
>JAYVQJ010000985.1:0-4413 GCA_043777235.1 Planctomycetia bacterium | reverse complement strand
AGACGAACGGATCGGACTCTTGCGAGCCGTAGTTTTTCTTCGCGTCGCGGAGAAAGCCGTATCCCTTGGGATGCAATTCGA
The DNA here is from genome assembly GCA_043777235.1 of Planctomycetia bacterium. Lineage (GTDB taxonomy): Bacteria > Planctomycetota > Planctomycetia > Planctomycetales > Planctomycetaceae > SXKJ01. The sequence continues at coordinate 4,332 of JAYVQJ010000985.1, read as the reverse complement.
GCACGCCGTCGTAATCGACCGTCTGTTCGTCCGGCGAAATCTCATCGCTGCGTGAACGGAAACCGCCACCGGGACCGCCGCGTTGCCCGAACTCGCCACGCGGTTCGTAATTCCGTTGCGGTTGCTGCTGCTGACCGTAACTACGTTGTTGACCATAACCGCGCTGCGGCGGACCTCCGCCGTAACCGCGCTGCCCGTTGCCTCCGCGTTGACCGTATCCACCTCGCTGTTGCCCGCCGCCTCGCGGTCCACCTTGCGGAGCCTGTGCGCCACCTTGTGGCATATTGGTATTCGTGTCGCCATCACCTCGTCCACGACGACGACGACGGCGACGACGGCGAAGCCCGTCATCTTGCTGTCCGGCTTGGCCGCCCCCTTCGCGATCGGTACCGCCGCCCGTTTCTTGGCTGGGATAGTTCACCTCGTTTTGGTAGTAGGCCGGCAGGCGATCGTCGAATCTGGCGGGGCCAGCGTCGTTCGATGCGGCTTGAGGCGGCCTTGGTGCGGGAGCGGAGTTGTCTTCGGGAAAAACGATGTCGTCGTCCACGTTGGCTCCAGAGCGGCCGGTGTCTGAACGCGAGCGTCCACGGCGTTCCGGCGGCGGGTCGAGAAAGGCGGGAGGCGAAATCACTTCAATCGAATCGCCACGCGAGTCGTCCGAGCGATTTTCCAAAGCGGCGTCAGCGACCTCAGCATCTTTAGTTTTGCGAGTGGTTCGCCGCCGAACAGCAGTCGGCTTGGCGGTTGAGGAACTCGCAGTGCGAGTCGGCCTTTTCTTCGGAGCGGGCATACAGAGAAACCTATCAAGAGAAGCAAACATCACCGGCCGAGGTTCTCCTCAAGCCAGTCGCGCATCGAACACGTTCGCCGCTCGCATCGCGCAACACCCTCTTCAGCCGAAGGGGAGTCGCCCGAACCGGGCCAAACTTCCGACACGCTCGATCACCCAGCCGAACATGCTCGGCAGGCCATTCGCGTTGAACAACGGATGCGGCAAAGCATCCGAGACGCTGAAAACGCACAGAATCCCTCATTCAGTCGTTCACGAATCGTGGCCGACGCAGCCTGCGTCGGTGTGAACTCCAGGTGGAGTTAAACGACGGACGCAGTCAGCATCCGCCACGAACTAGGAACTCCTCATTCACGGTTTGGGGCACCGCGGTTGGAGGCCACATGACCTCGCAAAACCGATCTTGGGATCGGCGACGTGTGATGATCGCTGTGGCTGGTTGGCACCGCAGTCGATTCGCACCGTGGCCGAAAGCCAGGAAGTCGCCTGAGAATTGCGGGAAGAACAAACTCACCAAACGAATGCACCCAGAACTCAGACTTCACAAGCTCCCGACCATTTGGGGGAGCTACGGCACCGAGTCATCTCTTCCCAGGCAGCCAGCAGATCATTGGCTCGCAGCCACCGGAGTGGCATGACCGTCCGCCTCAATTCAAAAGGCAAAACGCAGCGGAAACCACGAGCAATTTCGGAGAGCTAGCTGATCGAGACCCCAGGAAGAAGCGGGCGTCTCATGCTCAAGCGACGCGGGTAATATAGTCCGGCAGGTCAGTGTGTCAATTGTTCTCACTGAGTTTCCCGGAACTTACCACGACACCCACTAAGTTCGGCAGGACTGTTCCCATTGGAACCCAGCAGCCAGTTCCACAACGACCCTCACCGACCTGCACACAAAGTACAAAACAACTCGCGACTCTCAAACGCAACGGTCTCACAACGGCAAAGAGACCGCTTGACCAGTTCGAGCAGAGATCAAGCACGCTTCACAGATTTCGATTGCAGCACGGCCCTCTGCTCCACCGACCTTTGGCGGACGTTGCTCGCGGATGCTATCGACGAATTCTTGGATCACCCCGATGTGCGGATACAGACGAATCGGCGACTTCGGTTCTTTCAGATAATCAAATCGCTCCGGTGAGTAGATGCGCTCCCACTTGTCGCCTTTGCCGAGATCGAGAAACTCGAAGTTCTCCAAGTCGAACATCGCATCACGTCCGAAGACTTGAAAGCGGACTTCACTGCTGGGCAAGCTCGGCGACGGCAACTCGGACGTGATCCACATCTGAGCCATGATGCCACCTTCAAATTCGATCTGTGCCATCACCGATTGCGCGGGCGCAGCGATATCGCTGAAGGTCATCGCTTGAGCAAACACTTTCACGGCGTTGCGCCCCGTCAACCAGCGCAAGAAGTCGGTGTTATGCGATGCCATTCCCATGAACAAACCGCCGCCACGCGGATCAGCCATCCATGGCCGCTCACCAAATAACTGCTTCGCCAACGGCAAAGGAAACGCCGAAACTGTCCGCATCATCTGAATCGGGCCGATCGTTCCGTCGTCGATCAATTGCTTCGCGCGCTGAGTGATCTTGCGAAATCGTTCCGTCTGCACGACGGCGAGATTCACTCCGGCCGCCGAACAATCGGCGATCATCTGATCGCATTCGGCGACGGTCGGAGCCATCGGCTTTTCCGCGAGCACATGTTTTCCTGCCGCTGCCGCCAATCGCGTCAGTCGTGGTCGATCCTGATCGGGAGTCGCCAACACGACCGCCGCGACATCCGCGCGAGCCAGCAGCGACTCAACCGACGGCTCGTACGCGACACCGTAGTCGGCCGCCAATTTCTCGGCTCGCTTGCCACCTGTGATTGCGACCAAGCGACAGCCTTTCGCGTGATGACTGACGACCTCGCTGTAGGTCAGCCCCATGAAGCCGCTGCCAATCATTCCGATGCCGACAGTTTCCATGTTTGTCTCCTTGCTGAGTTGTGACTCTCATCGTTATGGGTCGATCACGCTCGCCAGTCGGTGAGCTTGTCGAGCGGATATGTCGGACGCGGGATTCGCTTCCACTCAAATGCGGTCAGGTCGGATTGTGTCGTGCCAGGAGAATCGACGCGGATCAAGCCGCTACGCCATCGACTGAAGAATTGAAAATTACTGGCGGTCTTCACAACGACCATCTTCGCGTCGGCGACGTCCAAACCCAGATGCGTGTAAAGCACCGGATGATTGACGGCAAAGCTACGATGATCGAGCAACACGAGGTGAATCGAGCCGACTTCTAACAGTGCCGTCTGGCGAAGATCACAGACACCGCGATCGAGCAGATCGACGACGAATCCGGATGACACAGCGGCAACTTTGCCGGTGACTCGCACCGGCTGACTAAAAACGTTGTCGAGCTTGCCGCCAAGATCGACCGTGATTTGAGCACCGACCCCAGCCGCGATTGCCGAGTCCAACGCCGCAGGATCAATCATCGGCACGAGTGCCATCGACGAAATGTTTTGTTCGAGCATCGCCTTCAAGATGCAGGTGCTATCTCCGGGCGCTCCGCCATAAACCGAGTCACCCGTGTCCGAGAGGATGATTAAGCCGCGCTCAGCCGCATCCGCCTGTCGCACGGCCTCGGCAGGAGCGACACGTTCGGATCGCCAAAACTGATCGCGGAGGCTCCACGCTTTGTCGGCGATCTCAGCCGCGAGCGAATCGGCCAGCGTCACATCGTTGTCGGTGTGAACGACGACCGACCAGCCTCCTTCGGCGACGTCCAGCCACGGCTGCATCGGATACGGCGAAACGTCGAGCACTCCCGGACGTTGCTCCATTTGCCGAGCCAGATCGAACCACTCTTTCATCGGCCCTGACGACGTCAGGAACTGATCCTGCGGCGTGATCATCGGAATCTTTCGCCAAGCGACTGTCGGCCGAATGTTGCGCTGCAACATCCGAAACAACAGCCGAGCTACTTTGCGACCCGTCGCTGGTGGATCGTGCGGTTGTGTTTCATGCCCGACCAACAGATCGGCGTGCTCGACCATTCGCCGTGTGATGTTGGCATGATGATCGAACGCAACGACGACTGGAATATCGCGGCCCACGACCTCTCGCACGGCTTGTAAGACGTGACCTTCCACATCGTCATCTTTCGTGGACGCGGCCGCTCCATGCAACGACAGGAATACGGCATCGAGCGGCGACGACTGCTTCAACCCCGCAACCAATCGCTCGGTGAGAAAGTTGAGCGTCTCCGCAGTGATCGTCCCGCCGGCGCTGCCCCAAGCGCGAATGATCGGCGCGATCTCAACTGGCTTCGCTTGCTCGGCCGCGACTTCTAAGAACCCGCCGATCGGCCCGACGCCGCGCATTCGCTCCAGAATCTCGTCGCCGAAATACAAGCCATACGCTTCGAAGTCGCTCCGATCCGCGATGAGCGGACTGAAGGAATCCGTTTCTTGAGCCACCTCGGCAACAGCGATTCGCATTTCATATTCTCAGTGAGTTCGTAGTTCGGACGCCTATGTCCGAACGGATGACC
>JAYVQJ010000984.1:0-4417 GCA_043777235.1 Planctomycetia bacterium | reverse complement strand
GTTCGGAACGTCAATCGTCGCCCGAACCGGACGCTAGCGCGTTCCGGCTGATTCACTACCTATTGTGTGCGTCAGCCGCCAACCAACACGAATGGCGGAGAGCCGAGTTTCATTGACGAGTGCCACACACATGCTGCCATCCGCTGGGGAGCGATTCTGTTGTTCGTGGAGCGGCGGCAAGGACTCCTGTCTGGCGCTGCATCGAGCCGTAGTGGCCGGTGCCAAGCCAGAGGTGCTCTTGACGATGCTCATTGAAGGGGGCGAACGAACGCGGTCTCACGGATTGCCTCTGACTGTGATCGAAGCCCAAGCGAGGAGCCTGGCTCTCCCGCTCAGGACGGTGGCCACCTCGTGGGACGACTATGAGCAGAGCCTCATCGGGCTGCTCCGAGGCGTCAAAGCGGACGGCATCGAAGACGCTGTTTTTGGTGACATCGACATCCCGCGACATCGTGCCTGGGAGGAGTTGGTTTGCTCGGCGGCAGGAGTCCGCCCGTTTCTTCCAATGTGGCAGGAGGACCGATTCTCGCTGCTTGAAGAGTGGTGGCGGCTCGGTTTTAAGACGCGGATCATCGCCATCAAAGAGGGAGTCGTCGGACAACCCTACCTTGGCCGAGAGCTCGATCGTCAGACGGCCCATGAACTCGCCCAAACGGGCGTGGACGCCTGCGGCGAGAACGGCGAGTTCCACACCGTGGTCACGGACGGACCCCTCTTTCATCAGCCGATACAGCTCGTCCTCAAGAGTCAGGTTCTGCGGAGCGGCTACTGGTTTCAAGACGTCGCTCTGGCCGACATCGCGTCGCAGTGCGCTGATTGCGACGCGCCTGAGTACCGTGCGACGGAGACAACGTGCGGTCGTTGAAGATCGTGTCAGGTCAGGGTCGATCAGCCAACTGTCGCTGCGACGACCGCGCTGGCGATCCTGCCGCTCATCCTCAGCGGCAATCTGCCCGGCTACGAAATCGAACACCCGATGGCCATTGTCATCATGGGTGGATTGATCTCTTCGACCGTGCTGACTCTGTTCGTGCTACCGAGTTTGTATCTGCTCGTTACCGAGCGATCTGCGCGGCGTTGAGTAATTGCCGCGAGGCTCCTTGCTGGACTTGATTGAGCAACTGGCGTTGGCGGCCGGTGCTGCTGCCGCCGGAGCCTTGGATGGCCGCGCCGATCGAAGCGGGGTTCAGGCCGCCGGTGAGTTGCAGGCCCTCGATTTCGGCGGTGACTTTGTGAAGTTCGGTGAGAGATTCGACATAGGCCAATTGAGCCTCGATGTATGTCTGCCGCGCGGTCAGCACTTGCAGGAAACTCGATTCGCCCGACTTGTAGCCTTGGTCGGTGAGTTCCAGATTCTCTTGAGCGTCGGGCAGGATGCTGTCTTGAAACCGCTTCGCTTGCTTGAGGCTGGTTTGGTAGCGGCGGAACGAATCGGCCAGCAGATCACGCAGCACGAGCTTGGTCCGTTCGATTTCCGAGCACGCCACGCGGATATCAGATGCGGCTCGGTAGATGTTGCCTTGGTTCCGATTGAAGACGGGCAGCGGCAGCGCGACCAGCGTGCTGATGTTGGAGGATTGCGTGGCTCGGTCGTATTCGGCGACGGCTTGCAGCGTGACGTTCGGTATCGCTTGAGCTTCGGCGAGCGTCAACTCGGAATGGGCGTGATCGCGCTCCGCCTCGGCCGAGCGGAGTTGCGGGCTGCTGGCCAGCAACTTTTCCCACGACGCTCGCGCATCAAGCATCGGCAAGTCACCGTCCAGCTTGCCGTCCAGCAAAGTCGTTTCCAATTCGGGCACGCCAACGATGTTCGCCAACTGCTGCCACGCAGCCGAGTGCCGCTCGGTCGCTTCGTCCAGCGAGGCTCGCACGGTCTCCAACTGAATCTTCGCTTGCAGCATGTCCACGCGGGTCGCGTTCTTGGCATCGAGCAGTTGTCGCACCGTCTCCAAACCGCGATCCGCAATCCGCTCCAGCTTCTTGAGCGTCAGCACCGAATGCTGCGCACCCAACACGTCGTAGTAGCGAATCTTCACGTCGGTCAGCACGCGAATCCGTTGAGCTTCCAAGTCCCACGCGACTTTGTTGACCTCGTTCGCTTCCCAATTTTGAGCTTTTTTCAGCTTGCCCGCCGTGACAAATTCCTGGCTGTAAAACGCTCCGTTCGATTGTTTCACGCTGGAACGATCCGCCGACCCGTTGACGAAACCAATCTGCGGATTCGGATACAGCCCCGCTTGCTGGAAGCTGCCCCGTTCGACCTCAACTCCGGCGGCGGCTTGTTCCAACGTCGGGTTGTTGGACAGCGCGAGGCTTTCCAATTCGGCGAGCGTCATCCGCGTGGCCACACGGTCGGCGGCCTTCGGCACGGGAAGATCCGTTTCATACGTCGCACCCTTGCCCTCCGCAGCGGCCGGTGGAGCGGGCGGGACGACCGACTTCGGAGCGACTCGCTGCGGCTCGTCATCCTGCCCGCGCACCGCGACCTCTTTGTCGCGAGCCGTGATGGCCGTGACGTTCTTCGACGACTTCGGCGCAGCAGCAGCTCGCGACGACACCAGCGACTTCAATCCGCTCAATCGAATGAGCGGTTCCTTCGCGTCTGCCGCGAGCGGACAGATCATCGTCGCCGCGAGCACCAACGTCCCCGCGCCGTACCAATGCCGTGATATGAAAGCCTTCATAATCAACTTCCTTGTTTGAACCAAGCCGCCGCGATCCTCGCGTATCCGAACTCGACTTCGTCATGGAACGACGCCAATTCGGCTTATCGGTTTTCTCGTCCAGCCGGGCGGCGAGCTTGCGAAAAATCTTCGCAAGCGTCACTGCCAAGCACAGCTACTCCAGATTGACTCGTGGCCGACGCTGCCAGCGTCGGCTGCGGACGCAAGCTGCGTCCGCCACGTTCGGACTACGTCCCTTCTTTCTTCTCGCCGCTGGCCGGAGCTTCCTCTTCAATGGCCGGCGGGTCTTTGCCTTCCTTGGCGTGGTAAATCGCCGCAAACTTCTCCTGCAACTTCGGGTCGCACTTGAAGCATTGCGATTTCGCGCGGTCGTGCTCATCGCACCAATCGCCTTTGGCCTTGAACGCGGCGGCGACTTTCGAGTTGCACATGCTGCATTCGCCTTCGGGGACGCCATGCTCACCGCACCACCAGCCAGAGTGGTCGTGTTCCTTCTTGCCGTCCTTGCTGTGATCGTGGCCATCGCCTTCGTGATGGTCGCCGTCCTTGTGATCGTCATGCTTGTCGGCTTGAGCGACCTGCTTGGGCGCAGGAGCGGATTCTCCGCAGCCGCTCACCGCGAACATCACGGCGGCCAGCAATCCACAAGCAGTCCAAAGTTTCTGAGTTGTCATTCGAGTCTCTCCTGGGGGTTAGGGATGAGGGGCGAGGGGCGAGAAAGAAAAAGGGTTGCGCGAAGACAACGTCGGTTGTGTTCGCTGGCCCCTCATCCCAAGTTTCTCGCTCCTCCGTTTGCACAGTGATTGTTGTTGATCGTTGTCCTTGATTCGGTCCATGCAGAGCGGCGATCGGCCGCCGGTTATGAAACAGTCGCCACCGGGGGGCTGACGCCGCCCCGCTCGCCTGGTTGATCGGGGTTGTGATCGTCGTCGCTGTCGTGATTCGCTCGCCCCTCGCCCCTCACCCCGCGTCCCTCGTCTTCATCCTCGACCAACAGGCCCAGCATGGGGGCCGTCACCGACTCGGACATGTGGCAGTATCGAATCAGGAACCATTGGATCGCGTGGGCGATGGCATCGAAGAACAGGTACAGCACGCGGAGCACCAGTAGCGACATGGCCATTGCTCCGATGACGCCGCCGATGACGACGGTCGCGAGTGGCCGTTGGACCTCGGCTCCTTGGCCGGTCGAAAGAGCCATTGGCAGGAAGCCGAAGCTGGCCACGAGCGTGGTCATCAGCACGGGACGCAGTCTCGTGATGGCGGCTTGGCGCACGGCTTCGTGAATCTTCATGCCCGTGCGGCGGAGTTGCCGGACGTAGCTGACCAAGATCATGTCATCGAGCACCGCGACGCCCGACAGTGCGATGAAGCCGATGGCCGCGGAGATCGAGAACGGCATGTCGCGCAGCCACAGAGCGATGATGCCGCCGACCCAGCCGAACGGCACGCCGGTGAAGACGCGCAGCGAGTCGATGATGTTGTGATAGGTGAAGAACAGCAGCGTGAAGATCATCGCGATCGCGACCGGGATCACGATCAGCAGCCGGTTGCGGGCGCGTTCGTAGTTCTCGAACTGCCCGCCCCATTCCAGGAAGTAGCGACCGGGGGGCAGCTTCACTTTCTCGGCGACTTTCTGCTGAGCCTCGGCCACGAACGTCCCCATGTCTCGGCCACGAATGTTGGTCGTGATCGTGATGCGTCGCTGACCCCATTCGCGCGTGATCGTCGAG
>JAYVQJ010000983.1:0-4422 GCA_043777235.1 Planctomycetia bacterium | reverse complement strand
GTTGACGAGTTGTGCCGCCTCCAACAGTTGCTGGCGTCGAGCGGACTTCGCCCAAGCGACGGCCAGAGCTTGTTCCGCCGCGTCTTGATTGTTGTTCTTCCGATTCTTCTTCCGATCCTCAGCCAACAGCAGCAAGCCTCCGTCCGCCCAAACCGATGTCGTCTCGCCTTCGGAAAGAACCAGCAACCGCTGGGCATGACGATTCAACGTCGCCGGTTCTTTGAAGAGGTTGATGGCCTCGGCACCAGCGTTCGCTGGTTGAAGTTGTTCAAGCCCGGCGATCGCTGCGACCAACGATTCGTCGTGACTGGACTTCAACAGCGCGACGACCGCCTGAGTCCGCAGTTCCGCCGCGGATACCTTCGCGATGGCGACATTCGTCACCAGCGGCAGCGCCTCCGGCGGCAAGTTCCCACTGCGATAAACCTGGGCGATCACCGACGGGATGAATCGCGGATCGTTCTTCGCCTTCGCCAGCAGCGACTTCAAACCGTTCTTCAACTCGACACGATGCCGAGCCAACTGTGTCGCGAGGAACTGAGTTTCGTCGGCATCCGCCTTGTCGAGTTCCGCTTGCAGAATCGTCGCGATCTTGTCGGACTCTGCCCACGGCTCCGGTTGGAAGAACGGCCCGCGCGTATCGGGTCGAGTCCCCCAACTGTTCCCCTTCCAAGTCCCCTCGACGAAGTGCAATCGGCAAAGTGCGACGAGCAATCCGCGCCGGCGTTCCGCGTTCGACTCTTTGCTCAATCGCGAGATCAGACCGTCAACGACGCTCGGCTCGTGAATGCTTTGCAACGCTCGCAACGCTCCAATTCGCGCGACATCGGAAACGTCCGCGCGATCGAGCAACTCGAAGCACGCGACTCCGGCCCTCAGCTTGATGAGCGATTGAATCGCGGTGTGATGCACGATCGGGTCGGCGTCGGCAAGCAGGTCGATGATCGTCGGCGCTTGATCGGGTTTCCCGAAGCGCGCAATCGCGACGGCGAGTTCCAATTTCGTGCGTGCATCGGTCACACCGGCAGCGCTCGATTGGATGAGTGGCAAGAGCGTGGGATCAAGTTCATCCCAACGATCCGCAGCGGCACGAATCGCGAACGGACGCAGAGCATTGTCTTTGAGGGCCTCGACGATCGGAGGATGGGCACTCTTGCCCGTCCGTGTCTTCGCCGCGTTCTCACGGACGGGCAAGAGTGCCCATCCTCCGGCTTGTTTCAGTGCGAACAGCGCGGCGACTCGTGACGGCAGCGCGACGTCCTTATCGAGCATCACCGCTTTGAGTTGCTCGGCTTCCTTGTCGTCGAGATCACGACGCAGCAACGTGCGCTGCGCTTCGAGCCGACGCCGGTGGCTTGGCGACTTCAACATGGCGACGAGGTCCGCACTGGAGGCCGTCGCGAAATCAGACAGCTTCTCCGCTTGAAAGCCCTTCGGTCGGATGCGCACCAGCGAGCCGACATCTTCGCCAGCGTAGCTGAAGGTCGCCCCCTTCCAACTGGCGACGTAGATGTTGCTGTTCGCATCGACGTCGAGATCGGTAACGCGAGTGATGCCCAGGAACTGCGTCTGATCGGCTTTGAACGTCGCTCCGTGCGGCGTGAATTGATGCCGATAAACGATCGAACGTCCCCAATCGGCCGTGTAGGCCGCAGGCGAATAACCTTTGGGAAAACCAGGCTCATCCAAGAACAACGCGCCGCAGCCGGAGCCTCCGCCGTAATCAGCAAGCGGTTGAATGATCTCGTCGTTGAAGTTCATGTAGAGCCGCGGGTAGCCATGATCTTCGAGACCCGTGAAGTGATGCAGGCGAATGTCCCAGCCGCCTCCGTCGTTGGTGTTGTCTCGCGTGAAGCCGTTGAGCAATGGGTCCATCGCGACTTCGAGAATGTTCCGCGTGCCGTTCGAGTACAGCTCAAGGCCGCTGCCGTCGGGACGGACTCGCACGACTCCGCCGCCGCGCAGTTGCAACTTGCGGCCGTCGGTTCCCTCGGCCTCCATGAAACCGAAGTCGCCGATCGCGAGATACAGCCAGCCGTCGATGCCGAGCGTTACGCCATTCGACGTGTGATCGGCCGGGCGATCCTTGAAGCCGAACGCGATGTTCTTGACCAAAATCTTTTGCTCGTCGGCGATGCCGTCGCCGTCCTTGTCGATGAACGCACTCAGATGCGGCGGGTGCATCAAGTACAGCCGGTCGTGATCCCACACGAGTCCGCGCGGCGAATCGACATCGGCGACGAACAGTTTTGATTCGTCGGCTCGGCCGTCCCCGTCGATGTCTCGCAATCGCACGACCGAACCGCGATGCGGCTGCCGATCGAGCGAACCGTTTTTATCGACCGAGACGTAAACCGTTCCGTCCGGCGCGGCGGCGACGGAGACCGGATAGTTCACGGCGGGCGGTGCAGCGAACAGCGTCGCCTCGAAGCCGTCGGGAACTTGCACGTCGGCGAGCTTTGCCTGCTCCGCTTCGGCCTTCGCAGCGGCGGGATCGACTTTGATCTTCTCGTCGCCGAAGAGTTGCAACTCCCAGATACTCGCCCACTGACCGGGCTTGGCTCCGAGGCAATTCACTCGGACATAACGCGGCTTTGCATCGAACTCATGAGCGGCGTTGATCTCGGTCTCGTTCTTCGAGCGATCGGCCAGCATCGTCCAAGTCTTCGCGTCGTCCGAGCCTTCGACCGTGTACTTGTACGCGGATGTGCGACCTTCCCAATCAATCCGGCAACCGGTGAGATGCGTCGGCTTTCCGAGGTCCACCTGCAACCACTGCGGATGGCTGTCGCCATCCGCGCACCAGCGCGAGCCGCTCTTGCCGTCGAAAGCATTCTTGATGTCGTTGCCCGCTTGCACGCTCGACGCCGTGCTCGGCTTGTTGAGCGCGACATTGACCGGGACGAAGTGTGGCCGGACCTCGCCGAGGTCCGTTGCCGACTTCGGCGAAGTCGGCCCACGATCATCCAACTTTCCGCACGCCCACAACGTCCCGCGCGTCAGCAGGTCGAGAAACTTCGGATCGCTGACGGTCTCGTTGTGATGTCCAAGTGTCGTGCCGAAGACGCGCGTCTTCTTGTCGCCGAACTCGTTGGTCCAGACGCAGACCTCCTCGGCCCCGCGCTCGCGATTTTTCGCCGAGGCCAACGGATGCGCCGTCGGCCAGACTTTCTCGATCCAATACAGCTCGCCAGCGGGATTGGCCCACGCGGCACCCCAGCCGCTCATGATGGGATGCACGGCATCGCGGTTGAGCACTTCGTGCGGGTACGCCGCTCCGTGCATGCGCGAGGTCACGCCGCAGAATTTGAACCAGTCATCGCGGCCGTCGCGGTAACAGTGCATCGCACAATGAATGACGACTCCCGGCAGTCCCTCACGATGCGGCTTGAGGATGTTGTCGATCCACGCCTGATCTTTGACGTCGGCGAAGCACTCGTCGTGAATGACGACGTCGAAGCCTTTGCTCCAATCGCGTGACTCGTAGAGCGGAATCTTTGAATCCGTCGCCGAGCCTCCTTGCCGCACGACGGTGACGTCGATGTTGGCTCGCAGTTGCAGTCCCTTGGCGATCAAGTCTTTTTGAACGTCGTAGTCATGACAGCAACCGCCAGTGATCAACAACGCTTTGATCGGGGGCGGCGACGGCTGGTCAGCGGCGGCAAGCATCGACGGAGGCAGGACCATAAGAACGGCGAGAAAGAAACAAAGGCGCGGCATGTGAGTGGCAAGCTCCAAAAACGGAGAAACGAGTTGTGAACGCATTCAAAAGTTTGGCAGACCTGAAGGTGATAGTTCTCTTGGCAATTTGTCAAAGGTGCGGGACGATCCGGGCGACTCGCTTCCGCATCACGCAGGTGCTCCGAATCGGTCTCTCAACGATGGGTGAGTTCGCATGGATCGCGACAACTCGGCAACGGACGCTCAACTCGGCGGAGATCGCGACGCGCAGGTGCGGACGCTTGAGCCGCATAATCTGTTGGCGTTGTCGGCGTACTCGGCGCTGCTGCGGTTCGCGTGGATCTTCAAGACCGAGAGCGTGATCATCCCGGCGTTCTTGGACAGCATCGCCGGAGCCGGTTGGCTGCGCGGCTGCCTGCCGGTGCTCAATCGCTTCGGGCAGAGCTTGCCGCCGATGCTGTTTGCTCGGCGATTGCGAGCAGCTCGGCGGAAAAAATGGAGCTTGTTGGGGACTGGCGTCAGCATGGGGATTTCGTTGCTGATCCTCGCGGTGCTCTGGCTGACGTTGAACAACAAGCAACAGCCGTGGCTGCCAGCCGTGTTCTTGTTCTTGTATTTGGTGTTCTTCGTTTCGAGCGGGCTGAATCAATTGGCGTTCGGCACGCTGCAAGGCAAGTTGATTCGTCCCGATCGGCGCGGTGAACTGCTTGGGCTGTCGGGGCTGGTCGGTTCGGTGGCGTC
>JAYVQJ010000982.1:0-4432 GCA_043777235.1 Planctomycetia bacterium | reverse complement strand
CCCAATCTGAATCGGCTCCCTCACCACGTCATGCTCCCTGCGTTGTGAATTACAATTCAACACAGAGAACTAATAGCATCAACACACTTATTGCGCAAGCTACCCAAAACCCCTAAAGTGCGCGCTGGCCCTGAGCCTTCCTCTCGATTCGAGAGAAGGCCGTTCATCACATCGCGGCTCATCAACAGCCACAATTGAAGACGGTCTTTTCCACCGAAATTCATGGAGTCGGGAGCCCTCGCCGGTTTTCGGAGAATGCATTTTGCTTTCGGTGGGTCTGTGGATGCTCGGCCTGTACCGATCCCGCCTTGGAAATCGTCATGACACTCAATTACCGCCATCCTGTCCCGGCGTTTGCCGTCGAATGCGTCATCGAAGATTTCATGTCCGAAGGAGCGGATTTGGACGCCGTCACATTGGACGAGTTCAAAAGGCGATTGAAGCACACCATTCGCTGGATGGTGGATGAGTTTAATGCGACCACGATCTGGCCTCATCGTGGCGGCAACTTCCTGCAATCCGCCTAACGTCGCCACTTCCGAGTTCGCTGTTGCTCAGCACAATGCACGCAAGTACGAACGTAGGGGATCGCTTTCAGGCGCTCTTTGATGATGACTGCCTTAGCGGGTGGTTTGCCTTGCTCCAGACACTTCTCGCACAGGCCGAACGTTCCAGTGTCGATTTTTTTGAGAGCCAGGGAGATCTCATCCAAGATCTCTTGCTCGTTTTCGACGAATCGCAGTGAAAAGTCCTGCTCGTAATTGTCCGTCCCGAGTTCGGCAATGTGTGTCGGGCTTTTTGAGTCACCGTCGCCATCGGCCCGGTGCAAAGCTCCGTCCGCCAAGTGTTGGACGTCTCCACGAAGTCGTGCCTGAAGGCTCAACAAAAGCGCCTTAAACTCTGTCAGTTCAGTCTTTTTCAGCATCGAGGAAGACCTATTTCGGCTTGCCAAACGGATTGCTTCAGTCGAGTGGAAATGACGATTGAATCCACTGTCCGAGCACTCTCCTCCGTGAGGATCATCGGGCTGAAACCCGAACTGACCACTTCCAAGGGCCAGTCAAAAGTGCGGGATTATCGCCAGATTTTCCCTCTTATCAAGGTGCCAGGCGATGTTGTGCGAGAAAAGAGCCTAGTTTCCCGCCAGTTGGGCCGATTCTGAGTCCCGCTGTGAAACGGTAACTCCAGACTCAGCCAGGAAGTTATGCCGCACGCCGTACGGCCGAGATGGCCGGGATACGTTCCTCGATCAGATTCTGGACGGCAAGCAGCCCCAGAATGCGGTCCGCGACCTTTAAGGCTTCGATGGCGACGATGCCTGTCACCGTCGGTTGGGAGCCAGATCGGACGCAGTCCACGAACTCCGTGATCTCCGCCGTAAGAGCGTCTTGAGCGGCTGGAACATCCTTTTGGACTTCGATCAACGAGCCAAAGACTTCCTGCTTGAGCTGTTCAATGTTGGCACCCGGCTGTCGCGCTCGTTCGACCGGGGACTTCCCGAATCGCAGTCGAGTCGACGGCGAATAGGAGGTCACCTCGCGCGATCCAAAGTCGACATTCACGCATCGGGTCGCGGTCCAGATCGTCGCTGCACGACGAGTGCTCGGATGAATGCGGCTCGCGGAGAGATCGGCGACACAGCCATTCGCGAAGGTCAGCCTTGCTTGCACGGCATCTTCATGCTCGCCCATCAGAGTGACCCCGAAGGCCTCGACGCGAGAGACCGGAGAATTCACCAGCGACATCACCAAATCGAGGTCGTGAATCATCATGTCATGCACAACGCCGATATCAGTCGATCGAAAACTAAACGGGCTGAGCCGCTCGGCTCGGATGTATCGCGGTTGGTCGCAGAGTTTGGCGGCGGCTTGAAACGCGGGGTTGAATCGTTCGACGTGTCCGACCTGCAGGATTGCTCCCGTTTGTTGGGCGAGCTGAACCAACTGCACCGCTTCGGTCAGATCGGCCGTCAACGGTTTTTCCACCAGCGAGTGAATTCCGTTCTCCAGAAAATCAGTCGCGACGCGGAGATGAAATCCAGTCGGCACAGCAATTGTCACGGCATCGACTTCATCGATCAGTGTGCGGTGATCGGCGATCCATTTCGTTCCGGCAGCTTCGGCGACTTGTCGGCCTTGAGTTTCGTTGGGGTCCGCAACGGCGATCAGTTCGACACCGGGAATCTGAGAAACAATTCTCGCGTGATGACGGCCGAGAGCCCCGACTCCGATCACGGCCATTCTCAAAACTGACATGAGCACTCCCCGATTACGCCGCTTTGCGTCGTTCGTGTGTGTTGATTGACGGCGCGTTGCGGAACACTTCGCGGCCTCGGCCCATCTTGCCGGCGTTCGTCATGTCCATGAAGTTGAGCAGCGTGTGCAATTCGATGGGATGAATTCCGTCTTGTTGTTGCGAGAAAAACTCGCGCACGTCGGACACGCCTTTGTGCTCTCGAAACAGCAGCTTGTAGGCTTGTCGGATGATCGCAGTGGCAGACTCGGAAAGTCCGGATCGCTTCATACCGACCACATTGATCGTCTTGACCTCAAAGTCGTCACTGCCCGCGGCCATCATGTACGGCGGAACGTCGACGGTGCAGCGGCAGCCGCCGCTGATAAACGCCAGCGTGCCGACCGAACAAAAGTGATGCACGACCGTGTTACCGGAAATGATCGCTCGGTCGTGAACATGGACGTGGCCACCGAGCAGCACGCCGTTGACCAACATTACATGATTGCCGATGCAACAATTGTGAGCGACATGCGCGTTCGACATCAGCATGTTTTGATGACCGATGCGTGTGCCGTGATCTTCCTTCTCGGCCCCGCGATTGACGGTGACACCTTCGCGGAAGACGTTCTCATCTCCGATCTCCAGCCAGGTCGCCGATTCTTGATAGCTGTGATCCTGCGGTTCGCCGCCGATGACGCAATTGGAGAAGAAGCGATTTCGCTCGCCGATTGTCGTGTGGCCGACGATCGTGACGTTATTGGCTAACTCGCAACCGTTCCCTAAACGGACGTTCGAACCGACCACGCAGAACGGGCCGATCTCGATGTCATCGCCGAGTTCCGCTTTGGGGTCTACGCACGCCAAGGTGTGAATCTTGTTGACCATATGACGTCCTTGTCTGTTGCCAATTTTGAAGGATGAGCACTCCTGCTCGTCCTGATTAGATCGCTTCGGATCGTGTCTCGCTTCGATGAGTCAACAAGATTCGGCGAACGAGGTCGTGATTCTGGCGATGTCCGGAACGATAGGCGTTGAAGTAACCTCGCAAGTCCGTGCCGATCAGCGCGAAGTCTCCGAGGCAATCCAATATCTTGTGCCGCACCGCTTCATCGGGAGCACGGAGTTCGTTGTCGATGACCTTACCGTTCGCATCGAACACGAGCAAATCTTGGTGAGTCATGCGACGTCCGTAGCCCGCAGCTTGCAACGCGGCGACTTCCGAATCGAGCACGAAGGTCCGAGCAAACGCGATGTCCCGAACGAACGATTCGGGAGTGATCTCGACGGTCAGGTTCTGTGGCGGAATCGGTGCGCGATCGCCGTAGTCCATTTGGTACGTGACCGCCAAACCGTTGTTGTTCATCGGCCGAGCGACCAGGTCCACGTCGCCGTCGTCCGCGCTGACTTGAACCGGCATCAGCAAGGAAATGACCTCGCGCGTCCGATCTTGTTCGACGATCCCAGCGGTGTTTAGCAAATCGCAAACCTCGCGGCACGAGCCGTCGAAACCTGGAACCTCTGGCCCGTCGATCTCGATCAGGCAGTTATCAATTTGCAGTCCCGCGAGCGCCGCCATGACATGCTCGATCATTTCCACTTGCACGCCGTTGGCCGCGATTGCCGTACGCCGCTGACTAGGAGCAACAAACTCGATGCGTGCCGGAATCGGGGCCGATCCGGTCACATCAATCCGCTGAAACGCGATGCCGTGATCCGCCGGAGCGGGCACAAAACGCAGACAGGCATCGGTCCCCGTGAAGAGACCGACCCCCTGCGTTTCGACCGGTTGTCGAAGAGTGCGTTGAAAACGGCAAAGCATGTCGCGGACTTTCGCGAGGACCGGGCTATTTCTGATTGGCAATGCGCGGCGCGCCTGCACCTTGTCCGCCACCAGCCCCCTTCGGCTGGGCGTTGCCGAATTGGCGATTGAGATACTTGACGACGCCATCTGTTAGGTCATCTTCCGCACGGTGGTAGAGGATCGAGCGGTTCATCACGATCTGCATCTTGTTCATGTCCTCACCCTCGAACGTCTCCGAGTTGAAGCGCATGACGAGCGTGTAGCCGAAGCGATCCGCGAACTTCTCGACAACGTCCATTGTTTCGAGGTACACGGTCTTCATCATTTCGGCCTCCTTGCGGACCAACTCGCGCTGCGCCGTTTGCTTGAAGGCGGCGATCTTGGCAGACAAATCCG
>JAYVQJ010000981.1:0-4442 GCA_043777235.1 Planctomycetia bacterium | reverse complement strand
CCCACGCTCTTGGCGAGCGTGGCGCTGCCACAGTTCCCGATCACGAGTCGCTTCCTGCTGCGCCGATGTATCGACACCTGCACTCCGGCGTCGGCCGTTTCTTCAAGACTCCGACAAACTCGTCCACCACCATCGTCATTCAATACAACCCAGATCTCGTGCCGAACAGAATTGACGCGGGGTCGGTGGAGGCGATTGCACTCACAGTCCATGAGTGTTGGGAGATTTGAGATTTGAGATCTCCTCAAACCAATCGCCACCGCGCTTGTCGAAGCTGCGCTTTCGGTGGATCAATCGGAAGCAACTCGTACCACACCGTGACCAACGTGCCGTCATCGCACTCGACGGTCGAGGGATATCCCATGTCTCCAGACATCGCGTCATCGCTGAGCGTGAGCGGCTCGCTCCAAGTGCGGCCGTTGTCATCGCTCACTCGTGCGAGATTTCCGATCGGCTTGCGACGATGGCCGTAACTCATCAGCAAGCGACCATCGCGCAGCCGCAGCAAATGCGACGGCAAACCCCACACGTCAATCGAATGCGGCACCGACCAACTGCGTCCACCATCAGTCGATTCCGATTGCAGAGTCTCACCGGCATTTGGTTGATTGTGATTGCGAATGTGCGCGATCAATGTCCCGTTCGAAGCTTCAACAGCATGCAACTCGTGATAGTTCTTCGGATCGTCTCCGCTCCGAGCCGGAATCGTCGCGAGCCACTCCCACGTCAGGCCGTCATCCTTCGATTCGCACACGCCGACGCGGTCATCTTTCCACAACGCTTTCCCCGCAAAAATCAGCCGCCCATCTCGTAATACCACCGGCCCGTGCGGACTGTTGAGCGGCACCGCGTACCGCGCCGACCACGTCACTCCGCCGTCGGTCGAACGGATCATCCATGTGCCAAGCTCCTTCTGCCGTTGCTCCGCGTTGATTCGATGGTGAGCCGCCCGCCACTCAGCGATTAGCTTGTCGAGTTCGTCCTTTTCTTTGCCTGGAGGCAACGATGTCTTCTCCATCTTTTGCATCGGAGCTTCGTAGGCCAACGACGTGAACGTCGTCACCAAGATCGAACCCTTTGCCGTCTCAACGACACCCGCATCACGATCATCAATCGGCCCATCGAGCAACACCTGCGGCCAGCCCCACGACTTGCCGTCATCGTGCGACCGCATCAGCTCCACGCGACCAAACGGGCAAACATGCGTCTCACGTCCGCCGGAGAAGACCAGCAACAACTCCCCATTCTTCCGCCGAACCAACGTCGGCCACCCGTGATACAACGGCGGCTTCCAACTGATGACCCGCCGTTCCAACACATCGATCTTCGGAGTCGCAGCAATAACTGTCTGACCAGCCAAAATCGTTCCGCCCACAGCAACAGCGGATGCCGCTAAAAACTCTCGTCTCGTCGTCTGAATTGACATGCCTGACTCCTTTGAATCGTGGGGATCGAGTCATCGTACCAATTGACCCATCGAAACTCAGTCCACGAGAATCACTCGCATCATGCCTAACTCATTCGCGCCATGCCTCGCATTTCTGCTCGTACTCGTCACTCGGTTTTCATGGGCCGAAGACAAACCCGCCGTCAGTCTCGATGAGCGGCGCGCGTTTGGATACCTCGAAGACATCTGCAAGCTCGGACCACGGCCGAGTGCCTCCGATGGGATGACGAAGCAACAGGAGTTGCTGGCTGAGCACTTCACGAAGCTGGGGGCTGAAGTCGGCTTGCAGGAGTTCGACACTCCGCACCCGACGAAACAAACGCCGGTGCGGATGAAGAATTTGATCGTGTCGTGGCATCCGCAGGCGAAGGAGCGGGTGCTGCTCTGTTGCCATTACGACACGCGGCCGTTTCCTGATCGCGATCAATTTCGGCCGAAGGGGACGTTTCTGGGTGCGAACGACGGCGGCAGCGGAGTCGCGTTGTTCATGGAGATGGGGCATTCGCTGCCGGCGATTCAACCGACGTTCGGTGTGGACATGGTCTTCTTCGACGGTGAAGAGTTCATCTTCCAGCGCGACGGCGGAAAGTTCTTCTTGGGCAGCGAGCATTTCGCCAAACACTACCGCGACCGTCCGCCGACGCATCGGTACGTCTGCGGCGTGCTCGTGGACATGATCGGCGATAAGCATCTCAACATCCGGCCCGAGCCACTCAGCCAGAAGTTCGCGCCGAAGGTTTCGAGCAGCCTGTTCGAGACGGCTCGAAAGATGAAGATCACGGAGTTCCTCACGAAGCCGCACCCGCACGACATCAATGACGATCATGTGCCGCTCAACGAGATCGCCAAGATTCCGACAGCCGACCTGATCGACTTCGACTATCCGCACTGGCACACGACCGAGGACAAACCGAAGCAATGCAGCGGCGCGAGTCTCGTCAAAGTCGGCCGAGTGCTGTTGGAATGGTTGCAGCACGTCCCGGAAAATGTCGGACGCTGACCCCGTTTACCGAAAGAAACTGCGATCGCGGCGCGATTCAAAATCGGACGGCGCACGCAATCGAGGTGGCGAAACCGGCACTGGCTCGGAGCGGTATTGCTCGAACGGCACGTACTCTTCCGGCTGCGGCTGACGGAATTGTGGTTCCGGAGCAGAGCGTGATTCGGCTCCGACTTTGAGCGACAGCGTCAACCAACCGGACGCGGCTTCCGCGCGAGCCAGACGCAACGGTGTCGTCGATTGCTTCGATGAAATCCCCGGCAACAACAGCGAGTCCGGAAGCGAGATCGTTGGAATCGCCGCCGCCAACTGAGTCCGAGCCATCGTCGCCATCATGCCGACGAGCGTGACGCCCTTGTCGGCATTGGCGAAGACAAGTTGGCCGGGAGTCACTCGCCATTCGCCGCGCTCGATCTTCGATGACAGCGGCAACGTGATCTCATCTTGAGCGAGCACCGTTTGTCCGGCGACGTCGATGCCCGCCACAATGATCAATCGCAGTTCGCCATCGGCGATCGTCACACGCACCGGGTCTTTGTCACCGAGCCGAATTAGCGGAGCGGCTCCGGGCAGCGTCGGTGTCGGTGCGGCGGCTTTCGGATCGCGAGGCAGCACTTTGCCACCGAGGCTCGTGACGAACGATTCCAACGTGCCTCGCAGTTCCACTTCGGTCATCGACTTACCGGCCAGATTCAAGCGACGCAACGACGAGTTCAAAACCGATTCGTGCATCCAAACCGTGACCGCGTCGTTGTCAATCGGACGGCGACCCGACGATCCGTGCTTGGTAATTTCTTGCCAACTCATCTCCGGAGCATCCGCCCACGCGGCCGACAGCACCAACTCCGAATCGGTCGAACGAGCGGACAGTCGCTGCGGCCAGAGATCGCCGAAACGCAATCGCAAGCTGTCTCGCCAATCACGATTGAACTGACCGAGCTGCCGATCCGCCTCGCGGTTGAACTGCGGCCCAAGTTGAGCAGCCAGATGCTCGGCAGTTTCGGCGTCGACTTGAGCACGCTGCTTGTTCGCCGTCTTGATCGCGGTATTACGAGCAAATCCGCCGAACAGAGTCCCATCAAACGCCGTTGCCGCGTCGACATGTTCGTTGTGGACATCGACCCACACTTGCGGCCGCTTGGTTGTGATCTGGTGCCCGTCAAACATCACCGGCTTCACCGCCAGCACATCATGTCGGCCGAGCGTCTTGACCGCCGCCTGCGACGTTCGACCGATCGTGCTACTTTGAACGTCCCCAGTCAGCACGAGATGAATCTCCGCGTGGGTGTTGCTCGGCTTCACATCGACGACGACACGAGTCGAAGTTGCTTGCTGGCCGGTCACATCCGCCTTTGCAATCACGTCGCGAACGGGCGCAAGCTCTGATCGCTCGGTCGCCAGAAACCGATTGAGCAATCCTTCCGGAATGCTGATTTGCAACGGAGCACAATCGGCAACAGCCTTGGCCAGAGTCGGCTCAAACGTTTCGATCCGCGAAGCCGAACGAGTCGTGATGTCATGACTCGAACCGCGAATCGTTGGACTGACGACGACCGATCTCGGTGTCGGAGCCGCTGGAACGAAATACTTCGGTCCTGCGGCCATCAATCGAGACGTGTCACCCGCCGCACAGTTGCAACTCGGATCGCGAGGATCTTTCGATTGAGCGGACGCGATCGACACGTCCCACAAACAGACACCGACAACGAGAATCGAAAACCATTTCATCGAGTCATCTCCCCCGAACTTCGACTTTGGCGATGGATTTGAATGTTGCTAGTTGGCCTCAGGCAAGAGCCGCGATGCTGGCAATCTGCGTATTGTGAGACCGCTAGGCAGGCGGCTCGGATGCGAACGATACCAGCGGCGAAGCCGTCTGTCGTGGCTGCCGTCCCGGATGCCACGGTTGGCTAGTCTGCTTGATCCATGAAAGTCGAACACAGTGTGTCAAGTTTTGTGAGCCGGCACGCGCTAGCGTCCGGTTCGGAAGGTCGA
>JAYVQJ010000980.1:0-4445 GCA_043777235.1 Planctomycetia bacterium | reverse complement strand
TTCTTCGCGACTTCCAGCCCGGTACGGGTCGTCGTTGTGATCACGAAGTCCCAATCGGGTCGCTGGGCGGTCAGCAGTTTCATCATCGGCCGCAGTTGCAACACCTCACCGACGCTGACGGCGTGCAACCACAGGCACGGCCGCGAACCGTCTCGGTCGGGCAAGCGTCCCCAAAGTTTTTCGCTCCAGCCGTCGCGGTACTTGCCGTGTACCCACCGCCGATAAAGCAACACCGGCGAGACAGCCAGCAGCAACGCGACATAAGCGAGGTTCAAGAGCCAGGGCATCCGTGCCTCACTTTGGACTGCGGTGATTCATCGCCGCTTGCATTGTTTTCTTGTTTTCTTTGCGCCTCTGCGTCTTTGCGTTGAAAACCGCTCCGATTGAGTGAATTATCAGATCGCTCCGTGACACTTCTTGTATTTCTTGCCGCTGCCACACGGACAGGGATCATTGCGTCCGACTTGCGGTGCAAAATTACGAATCGGCTGCACGGCCGGAGGATCGCCCTCCGACGAGTTCGTTTGAAAGTTGATGTCTTGACCGAGCCTTGATGCCGGCGGAGCGTCCGGAGTCTCTTGAAACTCGGCATGCAACGCGGCACTTTCCTGGAACACCGATTCGGAGACTTCCGCACTCTCGCGTTCGAGACGAAAGATCGCCGACGTGACTTGCTGAGCGATCGTCTTCCACATCAGCAAGAACGCGGCCGTTCCTTCGCGGCGGTATTCGGTCTTCGGATCCTTCTGAGCATAGCTCGACAATCCGATGCCACTGCGGACGTAGTCCATGTAATAGAGGTGCTCTTTCCACGCGCTGTCGAGCACTTCCAGAATCAGTGTCCGCTCCGTGTGACTCATCTCCGGGCGGAAGCGTTCGTCGTAGGCGGACAACACCATCTGCTCGACTTCTTCGCGGCTGAGACGTCGCAGCTCTTCGGTCGTCCAACCAACTTGCATGACTTCGTTGGCCCAATTGACCAACGACGCGAGCCCATCCGCGTTCGGCAGAACCGGCCCCGTCGCTCGGTCTTCAGCGCTGCCAGACGGAAACGTTTGATCGAGCAATTCCTTGAGCCGCTGCGCCAGCGAACCGTTGCCGAAGTAATCGGCGCTGAGCTGATACAGTCGCTTGGCCAAATCGTCGACCGTCTTGCCGCTGAACTCTTCGGTCTGCAAGTTCGCGTGAAAGCGAGCATTCGCCCAATCCAAAATCCGTCCGAGCAACGCCCCCGGATCGTCCGTCGGACTGTGCGAACTCAAGAAGTTGCTGAGTGCAATCTCGACAGGAAACGCGATCTCTTTCGCCTGTAGATGCTTTTCCAGCTTGTCCTTCACGATCGACATGACTTTGTCGATATCGCGCGAATCGAAATCCGCCGGCTCGCATCGCAAGCTGAAGCTTCGGCTGAGCCAAGAGGCCAGCGCGATCTGACCGAACGCAGGATTGATCAGTGTTTCGAGCGGCGACAGATCGAACGCCTCGATCGCGGCCATCGCTTTCGGACGAATGAATTCAAAGACGTCGTCACGGCCGACCTTCTTCAACTCGGCATCGGTAAAGTTGCTGCCGAATTGAGCATTGGCCCAACGCGCCATCGCCTGCCAGTTCCAGTTCCCCGGATCGTCGGCCAGTGACAAGTTCTCGTCGATCGACTCGAGGATTTGATCTTCGTACTGCCGAGTCGCTTCGTCTCGGAGATAAAACGTGAACGGCTCTTGAGCCATATCGCGGATGTTGTCGGCTTCGAGCTTCACAAACAGCGTGTCCTTCGCCCAGCCGGAGATTGTCTCCCAACGATAGTCCCGCTTCCAAAATTCGCGCACCCATTGATCGACTTGCTGTGCCAGCATGTCCTGCACAAGTTGTCGGCAATTGCGGCCGTCGAGAATTCGCTGGCGGTACGAGTAGACGTGCTTCCGCTGCTGGTCCATGACTTCGTCGTACTCAAGCAAATGCTTGCGGACGTCGAAGTGATGCTCTTCCACTTTCTTCTGAGCGGCTTCGATCCGCTTCGTCACCATCTTGCTTTCGATGGCTTCGCCGTCCTGCATGCCCATGCGAGTCAGCATGTTCTTGACCCACTCACCGGCGAACTTCCGCATCAGGTCGTCTTCAAGCGACAGAAAGAAACGGCTCGACCCCGGATCGCCTTGCCGTCCCGCTCGGCCGCGCAATTGCAAGTCGATACGCCGAGCATCGTGCCGCTCCGAACCAATGACGTGCAAGCCGCCCGCTTCCGCCACTTTACGGCCGTCGTCGATCATCCCTTCACGCTCGGCGATTTGTTTGGTCAATCCGTCCCACTCGGATTTCGGGACGTCCAATCGCGTCGCGTATCGTTTGGAAAGGTCATCCCACGCGAGGTACTCCGGGTTACCGCCGAGAATGATGTCGGTGCCGCGGCCGGCCATGTTGGTGGCGATCGTCACCGCACCGCTGCGTCCGGCTTGAGCGATGATCTCGGCCTCGCGTTCGTGATTCTTCGCGTTGAGCACTTCATGTTGGATGCCGTACTTCTTGAGGTACTGCGACAAGTGCTCGGACTTCTCGATACTGACGGTACCGACCAGCATCGGCCGCCCGGTCTCGTGTTCGCGTTTGATCTCGTCGGTGATCGCGGTCCATTTTTCGTGCTCGGATCGAAAGATGACGTCCGGAAAATTGACACGCTTCATCGGCCGATTCGTCGGCACGGCGACGACATCCAGTTTGTAGATGCGCCAGAACTCCTCCGACTCGGTCATCGCGGTGCCGGTCATGCCGCCGAGCTTTTTGTAGAGCTTGAAGTAGTTCTGCAAGGTGATCGTCGCGAGTGTTTGAGTCTCCTTCTGAATCTTAACCCCTTCTTTGGCCTCGACCGCCTGATGCAACCCGTCGCTCCACTGACGACCCGGCATCTTGCGGCCGGTGAATTCATCGACGATGACGACGATCTGAATCGTCTGCCCGGTGTCGTGATCCTCGCCGCGCTCGACGACGTAATTCACATCCCGTTTGTAAAGGTGATGCGCCTTGAGCGAGTTATCGATCAGATGCGGCCACTCCATATTACCGGCGGTGTAAAAACTTTCGAGTCCCGCCAATTGCTCCGCGTGCCGGATGCCTTCGTCGGTCAGATGACAGGAATGCTCCTTCTCTTTGACCTCGAAGTGAACGTCGCGTTGCAGTTGCTTTGCGATCCAGTCTGCCTTCGGATACTTGCTGACGTCGTCCGCCGCAGCGCCGGAGATGATCAACGGCGTGCGGGCCTCGTCGATCAGGATGTTGTCGATCTCGTCCACGATCGCGAAGTCGAGCCGGCCCTGCACTTGCAGATCGCACCGCGGCTTCATGTTGTCGCGGAGATAGTCGAACCCGAATTCGTTGTTGGTTCCGTAAGTGATGTCGCAGGCATAGGCCGGCTGCCGCTCGTGCGGAGCCATCGCGGACTGAATCGCTCCGACCGTCAGGCCCAATCCCAAATGCGCCGGGCCCATCCATTCCATGTCGCGTTTCGCGAGATAATCATTGACGGTGATGACATGCACTTTGCCGGCCAACCCGTTGAGAAACGCCGGTAGCGTCGAAACGAGCGTCTTCCCTTCGCCGGTGACCATTTCGGCGATCATCCCTTTGTGCAGGATGTAGCCGCCAACCATCTGCACGTCGTAGTGCCGCATCTTGAGGTAGCGTTTGCTCGATTCACGCATCGCCGCAAACGCATCCGGCAACAGGCTGTCGAGCGTCTGCCCATCCGCGAGCCGTGCTCGAAACTTGCTGGCCGATTCGCGGAGTTCCGCGTCCGAAAGCTTCTCGAAGTCCGGCTCAAGCTGATTGATCCGTTCGAGTGCCGAACCGGGGCGGATCTTAGACGAGCCGTTTTTCTCTCGGATGAATCCGATATCGCGCACGCGGCGTTCGTTCGACGAGCCAAACAGCTTCGTGACGAAACGTTCGACCTTGCCGGTCGCCATGCCGAAAACTTCACCGACGGTATCAAGAATGTCCATTGTGTGTTCTCAGAGAATTCTTAAATGGCTCCGCCAGACAGCCGCCTTTTGGAGTGCGGTGTGTCAGCACCGCTTTGGATCGTTCCGCTGAAATAATCAAAGCGGTGCTGACGCACCGCACTCCAAAGCGGCCTCGCAAAGCGAGAAAGCGAGGGGAAAGCACTCGGCACGGCAGACATCCTGTGTCCTGGGTTGGGCGACGCGCCGAGGCATCGGTGATTCGTCTCTCGCGGCCACGTCTTGACTGAAATTTCGATCGAGCCGCATTGGCCTCCTGCCGCTGCTAACTCGTGCCGCCCACGCTGGTTGTTCAAACGCGGCGGAGTCTAGGCCGCTCAGATTTGAGGGTCAATGGCGTTACGAAACGCCGCTACGAACCGGGTATCGCCACGATTCTGCGAGCGGCGTCGGTCCAAGACGTCGATCGCTCCAGCATCAGTCGGCCAAGTTGGT
>JAYVQJ010000979.1:0-4448 GCA_043777235.1 Planctomycetia bacterium | reverse complement strand
TTCCAACGTGCCTCATCGCGACGGGCACGTTGGAAACGTGCCCCACGTCACTGGCGTCCGCGTCCGTGGCGGCGCGGTTTATCGTGCGAAGGCGGTTGTCATCACGACGGGCACGTTCCTGCAAGCGATCATGCACACCGGTGAGGCGAAAGCGTCCGGCGGCAGGGCAGGTGAAGGGACAACGGCTGGGCTGTCAAAGACGTTGGCTGACCTCGGCTTTGAATTGCGACGATTCAAAACGGGGACACCGTGTCGGCTGAATGGCCGTACGATTGATTTCTCGGTGCTTGAGGCTCAGCCGGGCGATGCGGCACCGCAACCGTTCTCATTTTTGACCGATGCGATCACCCAGCCGCAGATGTGTTGCCATCTGACGGAAACCAACGAGCGAGTTCACAATCTTATCCGGGCGAATTTGCATCGCGCTCCAATGTATTCGGGACAGATTCAATCGACAGGCCCGCGGTATTGTCCGAGCATCGAAGACAAGGTCGTGCGCTTCGCTGATAAGTCGGCTCATCATATTTTCCTCGAGCCAGAAGGTCGGCAGACCTGCGAGTACTACTGCAACGGCATCTCGACCAGCCTGCCGCGCGATGTGCAAGAAGAGTTGGTTCATTCGATTCACGGCCTCGAGCGAGCCGAGATCATGCGCTACGGCTATGCGGTCGAATACGACTTCGCTCCGCCGACACAACTGCACGCGACGCTCGAAACCAAGCGGATCGAAGGTCTGTACTTCGCCGGCCAAATCAACGGGACGACCGGTTACGAAGAGGCGGCCGGACAAGGCTTGCTCGCCGGCGTCAACGCGACACTGAAGATCGCTGGGAAGCCTCCGCTAATTTTGGATCGCAGCCAAGCGTATCTCGGCGTGATGATCGACGACCTCGTGACCAAAGGGGTCGATGAGCCATACCGGATGTTTACGTCGCGCGCCGAATATCGGTTGCTGCTGCGTCACGACAACTCCGATCGCCGACTCACGCCCATTGGTGCTCGGATCGGATTGGCTTCGGCGGAACGTGTCTCGCGCTGGGAGGCTCACGAAGCGGCGATCGCTAGCGCGGCGGCAATCATTGAAAAGAAATTTCATCAAGGACACAGCCTCGAAGAATGGCTGCGACGGCCGGAGACCGAATGGCTCGACGTCTGTCAGTTCAGCGAAGAAGCCCGATCGCTCAATATGCCCGCGCTCGCTGCGAAGCAACTTTCGATTGAAGCCAAGTACGCGGGTTACATTCGCCGACAGATGGCGACGATCGAACGGCAGGACCAAATCGACACCGTCCGCATTCCCGAAGCGTTCGACTTTCACGCCTGCCCGCAACTCCGCGCCGAAGCGAAAGAGAAACTGACACGTGTGCGCCCACGGCACGTCGGCCAAGCTGGTCGGATCAGCGGAATCACTCCGGCCGACCTCGCCGTGCTGGTGCTTTACCTCGCCGAGCCGGCACGAATGGCGACTTGATTCTCAAGCGGGCGATTCCAGGATTCTTTCCCGAATGGCTTGAAATCATCGGGGATTGCTGTATTCTTCGCACTTGTTGAGACTAAATCTCAGCAAGCCTGCCGGTAGCCAGCCATCCTCCAGTAGCCAGCCACCCATGTCCGTACCTCCAGCCTCCCTTGCGGTGGTCGCAAGGTCGAACGGCGAGAGGCAACCTTCGGCTCCAAGTTTCCTGGGGTGGTTTATGTCTCGTTCAACTCGTCGGGGTTTCACGCTCATCGAATTGTTGGTGGTGATCGCGATCATCGCGGTCCTGATTGCGTTGCTGTTGCCGGCTGTGCAACAGGCTCGTGAGTCAGCTCGTCGCAGTCAGTGCAAAAATAATCTCAAACAAATCGGACTCGCGCTTCAGAATTACCTCGACACCAATCAAGTCTTTCCGCCAGCGATTTGCATCCCGAGTGACAATGGTGCCTGGTCCGCTCAAACCCGGCTGTTGGCTTACTTGGAGCAAGGAACGCTCTTCAAGAAGATCAACTTTCGCCAACATTACTCTGGCCAGCAGAGTGTGATTCGAGTCCGCGTTGGAACCTACATGTGTCCTTCGGAAATCAACGATCACCAAAGTGTGGAAGATGGCTTGGATCAATACCCCATCAATTACGCCGTCAATGAGGGAACGTGGATGGTTTTCAACCCAAGCACTCCCGCATTGGGAAACAACGGAGCCTTCGGGCCGAACGCCCGAAACTCGATGGCCAGCTTTACGGACGGCACCAGTTCCACATTGATGGTGTCGGAAGTGAAGGCGTTTCAACCCATCGTCAAGGAATCCCCAGTGCCAAGCATTCTTCCGCCGACGAACCCGGCAGTGGTTGGCGGTTTGGGGGCTAGCGGTGATTTCGATCCCGAAAATGGTCACACCGAATGGGTCGAGGGGCGAGTACATCAAACGGGATTCACCACAACGTTCGGGCCCAACACAGTTGTGCCTTACACCACGGGCGGCGTCACCTATGACCTTGACTACACCGCAGCCGAAGAGGGCGATAGCGCGAACCCGACTTATGCCGCAGTTACATCGCGCAGCTATCACGGCGGACTCGTTCACAGCTTGCTGGCTGACGGGTCGGTTAAAGGGATCAGCAACAATCTTAACTTGTCGATTTGGCGAGCCTTGAGCACTCGAGCGGGACGCGAACCTGTCGCAAGCTTCTAGACCGGCGAGTGGCACGGCGAATTTGGTATCTCAATTTATCTCGAAGAGGGAAATGATGTCCGATACCGAACTGCCGCCTCAGCCCACCACCAAGCAAGCGGTCCGCGAGATCTCATCGACCGAGTTGCTTCGCGGCGAAACCGAACTGCTCATCCGTCATGGCGAGGAAATCTACCGGCTCAAACTCACGCGAAATGGGAAGCTGATCTTGCAGAAATGATCGGTGCCTCCGCCGTCAAACGGTGGTCAGCAAACGCTGTCAGCAGATCAACACCATTCGCGTCCAACAACAAAAACTTCATCTCGGTAGCCAGCCAAATTCGGTAGCCAGCCACCCATCCAGACCGTGCCTTTTGCCTCACTTGCGATGGTCGCAAGATCGAGCCGCGGGAGGCGATCTCGGTTTCCTTGTCGTGGGGTGGTTTATGGCTCGTTCATCGCGCCGTGGGTTTACGTTGATTGAATTGTTGGTGGTAATCGCGGTCATCGCGATCTTGATTGCGTTGCTGCTGCCGGCTGTGCAGCAGGCGAGGGAATCGGCTCGCCGGTCGCAATGCACCAACAATCTCAAGCAGATTGGCTTGGCATTTCAGAACTACCATGCCACCGCCAATGTCTTTCCGAACTCGGAGGTGGGGGGCATCGGTAGCCTCGACAAGGCCAGTGCGTTCGCGGCGATCTTCCCGTATCTGGATCTGGACGCTGCTTGGAAGAAGTATGACTTTAAGCAGGGGAACTCTGTTGCGGTGAATCAGCCGGTCGTGTCGATGCGAATTCCAGGCTATCTCTGCCCATCGGTAGCCTTTGAGAGACCAGTTCCGATTTCTGGCTGTGACGCCAACGATCGTGCGCCGGGAACCTACGCCGTCAGCACGGGCAGTCTCGATCCCTACGGGACGTTCACGTCCGTGCCGCCGAACCCGAACAATGGAGTGATCGTGAATGCCGGTTCGGGGACCGTGTCGATGGCGCGTGTTCGCGATGGCACATCCAGCACGTTGCTGGCAGGAGAGTCCGATTGGGGTCTCAAGGACTACCTATTTTCGAGCGGTCCTTGCGCGGGGCAGGTGCGTGGTGGGTTCACCTACTGGTCTTCGCCGTATCCGTTGGCGACGGCGTTCACCGTCATGGCTCCGTTCAATCCCAAGAGTGGCGGTTCCGCCGTGCTGTCTCGCTTCCGTAGCGATCACACCGGCTTCGTGCAGTTCGTGCTCTGTGACGGTTCGTGCCGACCTCTGAGTCAGAACATCAACCAAACGGTTCTGAATGCTTTGGCGACCCGCAACGGCAGAGAAACGATCGGCGAATTCTAAGTGAAGTTGCCCACGGCTGGACTCGTTTGGAGTCTGGCCATTCTTTGAATGGCTGAGCGGCCTTGGCTGGATTCCGTTGACGGAGTCGTGTGCTCGTGCTGGCCGTCGTGTTTCGAGAGGAAACTGTCATGAGGTTCTGGCGTGTTCGTGTCTCGCGAACGGCAACTCTGCGGATCGCGATTTCCAAGTTGGTGATTTCAGGGATGTTGGCATTCTCGATCGTTGGCTGCGGGAGCGGCGAAGAAGGACCATCGCGAGCAGCCATCGAGGGCGTGGTGACTCTGAACGGCCAGAAGCTCGCGGTGGGAGTGGTTCGATTCATTCCCTCTGCGACTGGCAAGAACGTGGGACCAGCCGTGATGGCCACGATCAAAGAGGGAGCGTTTCAATTGTCTCGATCGGAAGGACCGGTTGTTGGCAAGCATCGCGTAGAGATTGAATCCACCGGCCACTACGGGTTCGACAT
>JAYVQJ010000978.1:0-17468 GCA_043777235.1 Planctomycetia bacterium | reverse complement strand
GGGCGATCTGGTGTGGACCGTGCATCGCCACCTTCCCGCATCTGCGTGAATGGCAAGAAAAGTATTCGGATCAAGGTTTGGTCATCGTCGGCGTCACGAGCTACTACGGTTACGAATGGAACGACGAGGCGAATCGCCCGATGCGCCCCATGAAGAAGCCATCGGTCGCGAAGGATGACGAGAAGACAGAGAAGAAAGAGGAGGCCGAGAAAGAACCGGTCGTCACTCACGAGGCCGAGCAAGAGATGCTCAAGAAGTTCGCCGAGTTTCACGGCCTCAAGCATCGCTTCGCGTTGCAAGGCAAAGATAGCCCCGTCTCCAAGCACTATGCCGTGACCGGCATCCCGCAAGCTGTCGTCATCGACCGCCAAGGGATCGTCCGCTTGGTCAAGGTTGGCAGCGGCCCGGCCAATGCGAAGGCGCTGCACGAGATGATCGAAAAGCTCATTGAAGAGAAACCGGTCGCCGCTAAGTAATACGGATCGCAGGAAATAACTGCGCGTTTTCCCGTTCGGCTCGTCACGCGGAGCGGTGACGGCTACGTAACCATCATCGCTCCGCGTGATGAGCCGAGCGCTTCACACAGCGCCGTTATTTTCTGCGATCGGCATAACGCGAGGCGAAGCTCGGAGATTCTTCGTCACACTAACTCGCGTAGCGGCATTCCGCCGTTCGCGAGGACGAAGATTGGACGGCCTCGGTTGTCGAGATATTGCACGTCGAGCGGCACGCCGAAGTGGTGGAAGATCGTCGCCGCGAGATCGCCCGGTGTGACCGGGCGTTCGCGGATGATGCCGCCGTCCGGTTCGCTCGCGCCGATCACTTGGCCGTGACGGAAGCCGCCGCCGGCAAGGCACATCGACATGATGTTGGGCCAGTGATTGCGGCCGTCGGTGCTGTCCTGTGTCCCCATCTGCGGCGTGCGACCGAATTCGCCCATCGCAATGACAAGCGTGTTATCGAGCAACCCACGTTCGGACAAGTCACCGACCAATGTCGTGATGAGATGATCGAACAACGGCAGCAGCGGGCCGAGTCCATTCTTGATCCCACCGTACGGCGGGATGTTATCGCCGTGCGTGTCCCAAGTCCCAGACGCGGTGTGATAGCTCAGGTCGATCGTCACGAAGGCGACTCCCGCCTCGACCAGTCGCCGAGCGATCAAGGCTTGCTGACACCACAAGTGCTTGCCGAATCGCTCGCGAGTCTCCGCCGGTTCGCGTTCGATGTCGAATGCAGTCTGTGCTCGGCGACCGAGGACCATGTCCACGGCCTGCTGCTGGTACGAATCCATCGCGGCCAGTGAGCCGCCTTGATCGAGATCGCGTCGCAGACGATCGAACGAACCGACCAATGAACGCCGCTCCGACAGCCGATCCAACGACAAGCCGAGCGGCAATTGAAACGCTCCGGCTTGCGACATCTGGCCGGTGTCTTTGCCGACCAAATCGTAGATCGGCAGTCGCGTCGCTTGATTGGCGAGAAACGGGTCGTAGCGCTTGCCGAGATACCCCGCGAACGCCAGATGCGATCGCGATCGCATGAACGCGACGTACGGCGGCATCGACGGATCGTTGGCTCCGTGATGCTTCGCCACGATCGACGCGAGTGCCGGGTACTTCTCCGCTTCCTTGTTGACGCGCGGCTCGTTGGCGAGATTCGCGGTCTGCATGACCATGTTCGGTTCGTGATTCGAGTGCCGGCAATCGACCGACCGAATGATCGTGAACTTGTCGAGCATCGCGGCCTGCTTTGGCAGATGCTCGCAAATGATCGTGCCGGGGAGCTTCGTCTGCGTGACCCCGAACGGCCCGCGGTTGATGTAGGGCCGATCCGGTTTTGGATCCCATGTGTCGATTTGACTTGGACCTCCGGCCATCCAGAGCAGAATTACGCTCTTGCCAGATTTCGCGCCGCCATCGGCCTTCGCTTGAGCCTTCAACAACTCCGGCAAGCTCAGTCCCGCGATGCCCGCCAGTCCGGCTTTCAACATGCCGCGGCGGTCGGTCAGTGTCAGCCCTTCGCGGGTGCGGCCCTGAAAATCTCCGAACGGATGCTGCGTGTGCAGCGATCCGTGAGGGTGATGTCCAAGCATCTTGATTCCTTGGAGGCAGAGTCCAAACGACCAATTATTCTCCGCACGGCGAGAAACGAATCATTCATCAGCCGGCGCGCTAGCGTCCGGTTCAAACCGGGGCTAGCGCCCTGCGGCTAATGTTCCAAATCTGACCGTTCGGAGAATAACCAGCGGCTGATTCTAAGTCGGATCGGTTCGCAGTTCACCATGACATTGGCCGAAAATCGCAGGTCGATGGATTCAACTGCGAGATCGTATGGAGCGAGAACTGGGCTTTGCGCGGTTCGCCGAGCGGTGATACGGTGCCACCGAAATTTCCTGTCGGCGAAGGGAGTCGCCCTTGTCTCAACCATCCACCACGGACCGTCCTCGACGCCTGAGCATTCCGCGCAGTCGGCGGCTGGTGATCGATCTGCTGCGTCTGAACAAGCAGGTTCCGACAACTCCGCACGATCGGATCGTGGACCTGAGTGACGTCGCCGCCGCACGCGATCAAGCGGCTCCGCGAATCTCGTGGGCGGTTCTGTTCGTCAAAGCATTTGCGATCGTGGCGGCGAAGTATCCGCCGCTGCGACAGATCTACATGCCGTGGCCGTGGCCGCATCTGTATCAGCATCCGACCAGCGAGGCGACGATCGTCACGCACCGCGATGTCGATGGCGATCCGTGGATCTTTTGGTCTCGGCTCAAGACTCCCGAACGAACGGCGCTCGTCCCATTGCAGGCGTATCTGGATCGCTGTCAGACCGAGCCGGTGCAGGTCATGTTTAAGCGGCAGTGGTTGCTGAGTGCGTTCCCGACTTGGTTTCGACGGATCGCGTGGTGGCTGACGTTGAACGTCTCCGGCCAGACGCGAGTCCGGCGCTGCGGAACGTTTTTCCTCACGACGGTCGGCTCGCGCGGGGCAGAAATTTCGCATCCACCCGGATTCCTGACCAGCGGCCTGACGTTCGGCCCGATCGACGAGCACGGCCGCTCGCGAGTCACACTGGCCTACGATCATCGCCTGCTCGACGGCCGCATGGTGGCAGACATCCTCGCGGACCTCGATGCGACGTTGAACGGAGCGATCGTTCAAGAATTGCAGTCGATGGCGACGCCGAGTTCCGAACGAATCGCCGCGTGAATTAACGTGGCCATCATCGCTCCGCGTGATGAGCCGAATGCTCCGACGACACCCAATCCACCGGTCGGCTCGTCACGCGGAGCGATGACGGCTACGTTGAAGCAGCTTCAAATGCGAGTCGTCGCCCGCACGGAATCGCGGAGATTGCCTCCGCAGCGGGCGAGGAAATCCGCGAACGGTTCCAACGTCAGCGTGAGTTCAAGTTCCTGGCAACGTGCGGTGAGTTGCTCGCTGACTCGCGTGAGGTCGAGCGAAATCGGAATCGCTATCTCAAACTCCAGCGAAAACGTTTTGTTTTTTTCGCAACGCTCGGCGTAGAGGTTGCGGATATCGACTCCCAACTCGGCCAGCTTGGTCGAAAGATTTCGCAACATCCCCGGCTTGTCCGAGCCGCTCACGGTCAGGACGTACTTGTTCGATGGCGGCGTGAGGATGCCCGACTCAGCGGCCGGTTCGCTGACGCGGACCTCGACGGCGTAAGGCCGGCACAGATCACGAATGTGGGCCGAGACGATGTCGGCGGTGCGGTCCTCCGGGAAGTCAGCCGCCAGCAGGATTGAGCAAAACGGCTGCATCACCGAGATGCTGGCTTCCCATAAATTGCCGCGCAGTTCGTCGAGGGCCGTCGTCACGGCCGCTAAGACGCCGACCCGATTTGCTCCGGTCAACGAGATGATGTAGCGTCTGGCCATGCTCGCCTCTTCTTCGCGGTGAGTACACATTTCCGAAAGACACCGCATGACTTCGATGCCTCGGATCGTTTCGTTGGCGATCTTAACAACCCTGATCATCTTTTTGGGAATCACCTTCTACCAGATTGTGGCTCCGTTCCTGTTGCCGCTGTTTTTGGCGGCGGTGACGGCGGTTTGGTGTCAGCCGCTTTACGGCTACTTCCAGAAAAAGTGTCGCGGCCGAGATCGCGTCGCCGCCGTATCGACCATCAGTACGGTCTTCTTGTTGTTGTTCGTGCCGCTGGCGTTTGCCGTGGTGACGGCGGCAGTGCAATTGAAAGACATCACCAAGCAGAACTTTCAAGCCCTCAAAGACGCGATCGGAAAGATGCCGCTCGACGACAAAGTCGAATCGATGGTCGGCACCATCGAGACTCTGCAAAAGCAGGATCAGCCGATCAGCGACGATGTGAAATCCAAAGTGCGTGAGTGGTCGGTCAAGGCCTTGGACTACGTCAAACCGTTGCCCAGCGAAGAGGCGACTGCCGAAGAACGGAACAAGGTGCTCGCTGAACGTGAGAAGCTCTTGAAGGAGCTCGAAGAGAATCTCGCGGAAGCGACTCAGGACGCCGGTCAGCAATTGCAAGACTTGGCCATGAAGAGCTTGGGCCTCGCGGCCAGTGGCGGCTGGGGACTGACGACCAAAACCTTCGGACTGTTGGGGACGTTCGTCGGTTTGATGATCGGCATGACGATCTTCTTGATCGCTTGGTATTACTTTTTGTGCGACGGCTCGACGCTGCTCGACGCGACACAGAAGTTGATCCCGGTGCAGATCGACTATCAGAGGCAGCTCATTCACGAGTTCACCGGCGTCATGCAGGCGGTGGTTTCGGCGACGATGTTCTCGGCAATCGCTCAAGGAGCGGCGACCGCGCTGGCCTTGTACGTCGTGGGCTTCCACCACTTCTTCTTATTGTTCGTCGTGGCGACGTTCGCGTCGCTGATCCCCATCGCCGGGACGTGGATGGTGTGGGGGCCATTCGCCATCGGATTGTGCATGGGTAATGATCCGTCGTATGGCTCGGCAATCTTTCTGGCGGTCACGGGGATCGCTGTGATCGGCACAATGGACAACGTCATCAAAGCGTATGTGCTGCAAAACGACACGAGCCTGCATCCGCTGCTGGCGTTCGTCAGCGTCTTCGGCGGAATGCAGGTGCTGGGCCTGTGGGGCATCTTCGTCGGCCCGGTCGTTGCCTGCTGTCTGCACGCACTGGTGAAAATCTTCAACACCGAACTGAGCGAGTTCTCAAAAGAACGCTTCGCGAAACAACCACTGAACGAGGAAGCCGCACCAAACACGGCACCAGCCGCTGCGGCGAGTCCCGCGCCAGTATCACCCCCGCCCGCTGCAACTCCGACGAAGGGCTGATATCCTGCCGCCCCCTTCGCGCTCTTTGCGACCTTCTGTTTCAAATCTGTTTTGAACAGAAGGTCGCGAAGAGCGTGAAGAGGGGATGAATTGCGGATGCGACTCAGCAGTGCTCAAACTTTTTTTGGACTGTGGAGGATTCAGTGATGCGACGACTTTTGATGATGTTGGTTGTGTGTTGTCTGGCGGTTGGTGCGAGTGTCGTCTCGGCCTTTGCCGATCAAAAAGACGGGCGGCTCGATATTTACTTCATCGATGTCGAAGGTGGTGCCGCGACGTTGATGATCACTCCGGCTGGCGAGTCGATGTTGATCGACTCTGGCTATCCCGATTTGGGTGGGCGCGACCGCGATCGCATTCTGAAAGTGCTGCGAGACATCGCCAAGCAGGATCATCTCGATCACGCGGCGGTCTCGCACTGGCATCTCGATCATTACGGCAATCACGCCGCGCTGGCGGCCAAGATCAAGATCAACAACTTCTGGGATCGCGGCATCCCGGAGAAGCTCGCCGAAGACAAAGACTTCGAGAAGCGAATGGTCGATTACCGAGCCGCTTCGCAGAACAAATCGAAGGCCGTCAAAGCGGGAGACCTGCTGCCGCTGAAGTCCGACAAGACTCCGCTGTCGATGAAGATCGTCACCGCCAGCCGTGAAGTCATCCCGAACATTGGCGAACCGAATCCCCTCAAGAGCAATGTCTACAAACCGCCGGAGAACGACCCGTCGGACAATGCGGCGAGCGTCAGCTTCCTGACCAAGTTCGGCAAGTTTTCTTTCCTGTGCTGCGGCGACCTCACTCACCAGATCGAGATGAAGTTGATGACCCCGAACAATCCGCTCGGCAAAGTCGAGCTGTTCATGGTCACGCATCATGGCCTGGGGGTGAGCAATCATCCGGTGCTGGTACTGGCCATCGACCCGCGCGTCTGCGTCATGTGCAACGGCCCGACGAAGGGCTGCGATCCGAGCACGAACGCGACGCTCCGTCAGATCAAGTCGCTGCAAGCGGTCTATCAACTGCATCGCAACGTGAAGCTGAAACCCGACGAACAAACTCCCGCCGAGTTCATCGCGAACAACGTCGATGACTCCGGCTCGTGTCAGGGAGTGTTCGTCAAAGTCTCGGTCGCTCCGGGCGGCGAAAGCTATTCGGTGCAGATCGGAGCCGACGGCGCGAAACGCGAATTCAAAACACGGTAAACCTCACGCGAAGGCGCGGAGTCGCGAAGACGTGCCTGGAACTCTTCCTTCGCGTCTCCGCGCCTTCGCGTGAGCCTCTTTGAACAACTCCCTCCAATTGGAATCTCGACTCCGCATGAACGCTCTCGCCGAACTTCGACACCGCTTCACTCTGGCCCTTGCTGATTTCACTTCCGATCCCGCGACATTCGCGGCGATGGTCAAGCCGACTCAGGACGCGCAGTTCGGCGACTTCCAAGCCAACTGCGCGATGCCGTTGGCCAAGCAGCGCGGGACAAATCCGAGAACACTGGCAGCAGAGATTGTCGTCAAGCTCGAAATCGCCGATCTGTGTCAGCCGCCAGAAGTCGCAGGGCCGGGCTTCATCAACATCCGGCTCAAGGACGACTGGCTGGTCGAGCAAACGAATCGCAGCGTCGCCGACGCACGCCTCGGAGTGGACGCCGTCACAAAACCGAAACGAATCGTGATTGATTACTCGGCTCCGAATGTCGCCAAGCCAATGCACGTCGGGCATCTGCGGAGCACGGTGCTCGGCAACGCGCTGTATCGAGTCGCCACGTTTCTGGGGCATCACGTTCTCGGCGACAACCACATCGGCGATTGGGGCACGCAGTTCGGAATGATCCTGTTCGGCTACAAGAATTTTCTCGATCGCGCCGCGTTCGAGGCGGCTCCTGTCGCGGAGTTGGCTCGGCAGTACCGGTTAGTGAGTCAACTCTCCGGCTACCACGACGCGAAGACTGAGTTGCCGAAGGCGGAGACTCGACTGTCGCAGCTCATCGGCGAAGTCGCGGCCGCCGAGGCGAATCTTCCCAAAGACGACAAAGCCGCCGAGAAGGCATTGAAAAAACTCCGCACGGACGTGGCCGATGTGCGTGAGCAGATTGCGTCGCTGAAGAAACAGATCGAAGCGGTTGAGTCATCACCGTCTTTGAAATCGCTGGCGAACGCTCATCCGAAAGTGGCGGAACTCGCGCGGCTGGAAACCGCGAAGCTGCATGCGGGAGACGAAGAGAACACGCGGTTGTGGAATCAGTTCGTGCCGCAGTGCCTCGCGGCAATTCAAGGGATTTACGACCGGCTCGACATTCGCTTTGACATGACTTGCGGCGAGAGTTTTTACAACCCGATGCTGGCTGATGTCGTCGCCGAGTTCCAGGCGAAGGACTTGGCCGCGGAAAGCGACGGGGCGATCTGCGTCTTCATCCCCGGTAACGCGGCTCCGTTCATCATTCGCAAGCGCGACGGGGCCTTCACCTACGCGACCAGTGACCTCGCGACAATTCGTTACCGAGTCAACGAACTGCACGCCGACACGATGCTGTATGTCGTGGACACTCGGCAGAGCGAACATTTTCGGCTGCTGTTCGAGACGGCGAAGCTGTGGGGCTATGGCGATCGCGAACTGATTCACGTCAACTTTGGCACGATCCTCGGCAAGGACAACAAGCCGTACAAGACCCGGTCGGGTGACACGATTGGTTTGGAAAGCCTGCTCGATGCGGCAGTCGCGAAAGCTCGGCAGATCGTCGATGCGAACGACGACTCGAAACCGAACGGTCGCGAACTGAGCGACGACGCGCGAGCGGCGGTCGCCGAAACGGTTGGCATCGGAGCGATCAAGTACGCCGACCTGCGGCACAATCGCGAGAGCGACTACGTCTACGACGAAGACAAGATGCTGGCGACGACCGGCGACACCGCCACGTACATGCAATACGCCTACGCTCGCGTGGCCGGCATTTTTCGGAAGGGCACGATTGATCGCGAATCATTGCGGAGCAGCGGCGGTCGCGTCCTCTTCACGCAACCGTCCGAACGAGCACTCGCACTGCAACTGCTGCGATTCAGCGAGGCGCTTGACGGTGTGCTTGCCGAGAATCGGCCGAACATTCTGACCGATTACCTATTCGCGACGGCCAATAGCTTCAGCACGTTCTATCAAGAGTGCTCGGTGCTGAAGGAACCGGATTCCGCGATCCGGACCAGCCGCCTGCTGCTGTGCGATCTGACGGCGCGCGTCATCGCGACGGGCCTCGATCTGCTGGGGATCACGACGTGCGAGCAGATGTGACCCCCATGTAGTCCGATCACTCCGTGACCGGAAATTTCGAGTCACGGAGTGACTCGGCTACTTTGAGCGGCCGGTTGGCACAGCTTTCAACACTTCGCTGGATCGCGCGAGGTCCGGCTTCAGGCTGCCGAGCGTCGCTGCGAAAGCGGTTTGCAGTTGTGGGTCGGTTTCTTGCCGAGCGGCTTTGCGGAACTCGTCCGTTTGCAGTTCGGTCAGCAGGACGCCGTGACGTTGCATGTGTCCGGCGAGTTGCGAGAGTGCTCGCGCGCGAATCGGCGCGGGGCGTGAGGCAGCGGTGCTGACTTCGAAGAGTTTTGTTTGCGCCGACGGTGAGCCGATCCCGCCGAGCGCGAAGACGGCGGACTCACCGAGTTGCTCTTCGTTGGTGGCGGCCAACAGAGCGTCTTCGGCGGGCTTGAGATCGAACAGGCTGGCCTGTTTGCGATCGGCCAGTTGTGTCAGCCAAGCCAGTGCGGCTTGCCGCGTGGCGGCTCGTTGTTGCTGAGTGATCGCTTCGGTGTTCACATTTCGCAGGAACGCGGAGACTTGTTTGGCCATGACTGTCGAATCACTGATCTTCAGCACAAAGCGGACTCGTGGGTACTTGTCGGCCAGCCGTTCGATACGAGCACGCAGCGAGTCATCGCCGTAGATCACGATCGGGACGAACGCCGTGCGAGCGTCGGAACGCAGGTTGGCGACGGTCTGCGACAAGTCCCAGCGGGCGACGTTGGCCTCGATGAGGAACAGGGCGACGTCGCCGCGATCGACGGCGATCTTGAATCCGTCTTGGCCAGTTTGAGCCGCTTCGGGTTCATAGCCCATTTCGAGGAGCGCCGTGGCCATCGACGTCGCTCGTTGTTCGTTGGCATCAATCGCGACGCCACGAGGCTTCCCGGTATCGTTCAATGCGCGCGCGAGGACTTCGATCACTCGCGAGGCACCGCGGAACGACGTGGCCGGATCCCAATTCAGGATCGTCGAAGCGGCCGCGAATTGGACTCGCGCGTCGGGATAGTTGAGCGCGGCGACGACGGGAGCCGGTTTGCTTTCGGTCGCCTTCAACAGGCGGGCCGAGCCGGTTTGAGCGAGCGTCTGCAACGCCACGACAGCGACGATGGGTTCACCGAGGCTCATCGCTTCGACGAGTGCGGCCTGCATCACATCGGGGCCGAGCAGCAAGCCGACATGAAACGAGGAGCCGGGATTCGTTGGGATCGGAACTCCTCGTCCGGCGACGTGCAGCTCGTGAGCCATCAGCGCGGTCCAGTACAGAGCGTGCAGATCGGTGCGGTTCGGGGAAAGCTCGAACGCCTGTCGCGCTTGTTGCAGTCCCGTTCGGAACGACGCGGTGTCGATCGAGACCGGCGTCATCACGATTGTGCCGGAGGCTTCATCCCAATTCCAAAGTTCGACTTGTCCGTCATCGTTCAGTGTCCAATCTCCTTCGCCTCGCAAATGTTGGCGTGCCGACTTGGCCAATTCGGCCGCAGCTCCGAACTGCGAGACATCCGGTAAGCGTTTGACATCTCCAAACAGCAATCGCGCGAGTGCTTGCTTTGCGGCGAGCTGCACGGCGGGAGGCTCCGATTCCGCGAAGGCCGGATGCCACAAAACGCTCTTGGCTTGAGAATCACCCAGCCAGCCAAGTGATTCGATGATCGACGATCGCAGATCGGGATTCGGACCTTCGACCGCTCCGAGTAATACGGGAACGACTTCGCGATTCATCCGCGTCAGTGTGTATAGGAACAACTTTCGCTTCGCGTCGTCGCGCGTGGCATTCAGTGCCGCGACCAATCGCGCGGCGGCGTAACTACCGGCGTTGCGAAGTTGCAGGATCGCGACTTCTCGTTCGGCAGCGGTCTTACTGAGTTGAGCGATCAGTTTGTCGACGCGAGCCGGATCGGTCGCTCCTTTGCGGAAGGCGGCGTTGACTCGTTCGAGCAGCGTGATCGATTCCGGTTGCAAGCGTTTGTCGTTCGATAATCGCAAGAAGAGCGCCGGGCCATGCTTGTCGCGCAGCTTGAGCAACGTCTCTTCATCGGGATTGGCTTCGATCAGCTTCTTCAAATAGAGCTGAGCTAATCCGGGGCGGGCCAGATCTGTCATCAGGACGACCGCGTCCATCAACGTCTGCGGAGTCCGCGGTTCGACGAGCAACGGATTGTCTTCCAGCGGCAATTCCGGTTTGGCGGTCGCTGCGGGTTGAGCGTCGTCAGCGACATTCTCGGCCGCGTCTTGAGCCGGAACGAAGGAGTTCGAAGCGAGCCAAATCGTCAGCGATACCGACGGCACGAACCAACCAGTCCCACGAATCATCATGACCGAATCTCCCGCGAGGTCTTCCACTGGCATCGCTGCGCCATGTTCTCACCTCATTACTTCGGATACCGACCGGCAGGAGTTGCTCCGAACCGTAGAACTTCCGAACGCGCGGTTGTTGCGAGTTACAGTCCCGCCGCGAGTGGATTCACAACACACAGCAGTGAATCATCGTGGACGACGTGCAAGGATTGAAACGATGGAATGGACCAAGTCGGGGTATCATGTGGCAAGCGTTAAGAGGCTGATTCAGACTTGAGTGAAAGTCTCCGCCATCGCTGATTTTTTCGGCGATGGACGATTCCGCCAACGTCATTGTCATAACCCGTTGTCGTTGAAAAACTCTCGGAAGAGGTTGGCAGAATCATCTTGCATTCGCCCTCTCAGGTGGGAAGAGTTTGCGTGCTCATGGTCCGTAATCGTTTTGTCCCCCGGCCAATCAAGGATGGCGGATGAGGTGACGAGGCGAGGCAAAGTGGCAACGGACAATCATTCCAACAAACCCTCGTGTTTCCGAAGTCTCGCGGTGGACTTTCGGGCCGCAATTCTTCAAGGAGAAGGCTAATGTTGTTCGCTCAATGGTTGAATCGGTTGTCCGATCGCGTCCTTCGGAAACACAAGTCGAAGTTCGCTGGTCAGGCGCGGCGCGTCTCGCGACGCGCGACGGTGCAGGCGTCGGAACTGCTGGAGAGCCGCGTTGTGCCGACCATCACCACCAATATCACGGCCGGGGGAGTGCTGACGGTCACCGCCGATGCGGGCGTGGACAGCCATGTGACGATTTCGTACGACGGTGTGAACAACGAGTATGTGATCAATGGCAACGGAGAAGCCATGGTGGACGCGAGTGCGACCGACACGAACTCGGACGCCAACGCCAATACGCTCAATATCCCGGCCGCGGGCATTTCGTCGATCAGCGTGGACTTGGGCGACAACCTTTCAGCGGCTGGCGACACGTTGCAGGGTTCGGATGCCGGCGAACAATACACGCAGTCGAGCATGACGGTCGGTGCCGTGGTCGCGACGTTCACCCATGTCGAAGCTCTGAAGGGTGGTATCGGAAACGACACCTTCACGATCGACGTGAAATTCAATGGGGCGATCGACGGCAATAGTGGCTCGGACACGCTGAAGGGCGCGCTGATCAACAACGTCAAGCTGACGGCGACTGGTTCGACCGATGGCTTTGCGGGTACGGAATCTGACGTAACCGCCGGCTTCGGCAACATCGACGTGATCAACGGCACCGGCGGGACATTGACAGGGCTGGACGCCGACAGCGTTTGGACCGTTGCGTCCCCGGCGACTTACACGTCTGGCAACTCGCTGACCGTCGATGGGTTCAAGACGCTGCAAGGCGGATCGGCTGCTGACACGTTTAACGTCACCGGCGTGACCGCCTTCAACATGAAAGGTGGCGACGGAGCCGACACGTTCAATCTCGACGCGCCCGTGAACGGCTCGATCAACGGCGAAGCGGGTGCTGACACGCTGCAAGGGAGCGAGATCGACAACGTCACGCTGACCGGTTCCGGAGCGACCGGCATCTCCGGCAACGAGAACAGTCTCACGGGCGGTTTCGCGGGCATCGACGCGTTGATTGGCAACGGTGGAACTCTGACCGGCATCAGCGTCAACAGCGTTTGGACACTGGATGGTGCGAACCCGCAGTACGCGACCGCCGCTGCTCCAGGCAGCCCGTTGGCCA
Organism: Planctomycetia bacterium; assembly: GCA_043777235.1. Classification (GTDB taxonomy): domain Bacteria; phylum Planctomycetota; class Planctomycetia; order Planctomycetales; family Planctomycetaceae; genus SXKJ01. Next base: position 4,844 of record JAYVQJ010000978.1, on the reverse strand, counting down.
TCGTCGGTTTCACGACTCTGCAAGGTGGTTCGGGAGTGGACATCTTCAATGTCACCGGCGACAGCGCGTTCGATCTGAACGGCGGACTGGGTAAAGACAAGATCAACATCCTCGGAGCCACTCTGACCGGTGTCGCGAATGGCGGCGGCGGAGATGACACGCTCGACGGTCAAACTTCGACCGCCGCCGTCAACCTCGTCGGTGGCGATGGCAACGACGTCGTGATTGGCTCGGCCCAAGACGACAACCTCGATGGCGGTGCGGGCAACGATCGCCTGTACGGCTTGGCGGGTGACGACACGATGACCGGCGGGTTGGGCAATGACTCGTTCGTGGGTGGTGCTGGCACCGATCGCTTGGTCGAAGCCATCACGGGTAGTGCGGTCCTGACCAATGCGAAGATGACCGGCAGCAACGGCACGGACACGCTGTCGCAAATGGAACAAGTCGAGTTGACGGGCAATGACGGCAACAACTCGTTGGATGCGTCGGCCTACACGCTGGGAGCGGTGACGCTCAACGGCGGTAAAGGGAATGACACCTTGGCTGGCGGAGCGATCTTCGGCGACGTTCTCGACGGCGGCGATGACATCGACTTGGTGAAGGCCAATGTGGCGGGCACTGTGACGCTCACTGACACGGCCCTCACTTCGTCGGGCATCATCGACTCGCTGACCGGCATCGAACTGGCGTCGCTGACTGGCAGCGCCGCGGCCGACGACATCAACGCCTCTGCGTTCACCGGCAGCGTTTCCGTCACCGGTGGTGCGGGCAACGACGTGATCATCGGAGCGGTCGGAGCCAGCTTACTCAACGGCAACAACGGCAACGACACGATCACTGGTCAAGCCAACAACGACTCGATCCTCGGCGGTGCCGGCAACGACTCGCTGGATGGCGGCGACGGGGCTGACCGCGTAAATGGCCAAGACGGCCAAGACACGGTTAACGGCGGAACTGGCAACGACACGCTCACGGGCGACGGGGGCGTTGACGTCATCAACGGTGGCGACGGCGACGACTCGATCCTGGGCGGAGCCGGCAATGACACGCTCAGCGGCGACGGCGGCAACGATACCGTCACGGGCGATGACGGCAATGACAGCATCAACGGCGGAAACGGAGCCGATCTGCTGAACGGTAACGCTGGCAATGACCGTATCGTGGGTGGTGCGGATGACGATTCGATCTACGGCGGAGGAGGCAACGACGTCTTGATCGGTGACAATGAAGATGGCACCGGCGATGGTAACGATTTGATCGATGGCGGTGCAGGAAACGACACCATCATCGGCGGCGGCGGTGATGACAACCTCAATGGCGAGCAAGGGAACGACCTGATCTTCGGCGGCAACGGCAACGATACGCTGGCCGGCAGTGATGGTAACGACACGCTTCTCGGCGACGATGGCGATGACAGCATCCTGGGCGGAACTGGCAACGACCTGTGCTTGGGTGGCTTGGGTGGCGACGACACCATCAATGGCGGGACCGGCAAGGACACCGTCGGTGGCGGCGGCGACCAAGACGTGATTTACGATAGCAACAAAGAGCGAATCGACAACGCGACCCACGACGCCTTCTACGTACAGTATAACGCGGGAGCGTATCTGGTCCCGTAATCGAACAGTGTTCCTGGGCTAGTCGCGTAGCCCCAGGACCATGAGCGACGCCGCCGTGCGATCTTTTCGCGCGGCGGCGTTTTCGTTCGTAGACCGGTCACTCCGTGACCGAAATCTTCGAGTCACGGAGTGACTCGCCTACCTCGTCTTCCGCCGATCTGCGGTGAGGTCTTGCATGTCTCCGTCAATCGATGCCGAGTTACGTTTCGCGACTCCGGCCGATGTCCCGGCCATTCTCGGTTTGATCCGCGAACTCGCCGAATACGAACGTCTGCTCGACCAAGTCGTCGCCGATGAACCGGGTCTGCATCAAGCCTTATTCGGCAAGCGGCCGTACGTCGAGGCTTTGGTCGTTACCGTCGTGAACGAGACCGTCGGCTTCGCGCTTTTCTTCCACAACTTCTCGACGTTCCTCGGCAAGCCGGGGATGTATTTGGAAGACCTTTATGTCCGTCCCGCGTTTCGTGGCCAAGGACTTGGCAAAGCGTTGCTGACGCGAGTGGCTCAAATCGCCGTCGAGCGGGACTGCGGTCGGATGGAATGGTCGGTGCTCGACTGGAACGAGCCGTCGATCCGCTTCTACGAAAGCTTGGGAGCGAAGCCGCTGACCGACTGGACGGTCTATCGAGTGACTGGCGATGCACTCAGCAGCTTGGGACGCCGCGAGACGTAAATCGCCCAGCTTCGCGCGCTCAACCTTTGCCCTTGTCACTGTTTGGCGACAGCCAATACAACCTGACACTCGCGAAATTGAGGCGGGGAAGGCCCGTTTTTCAGCCGTTTCCGCCCAGATTTCGCGAGGTTCGAGCATGGTCCGGCAGGCTGCCAAGCCCGCTTGTTTTCCAGTGAATTGCCCAGCCCCTCGTGAGTCGCTTCATGTCAACGGCCAAACCAGACAACTCAACGACCGAATCAGACAGCGTCAAGCAGGTCCGCGAGAAAATCATCCAGCTCGCCAAAGAGATCGAAGAGCACTCGCGGTCCAGCATGCCGCCCGATGCGTTCTTCAGCGAGTTCCTGCGCCGAGTTGTCGGCGCGGTCGGCGCGCGCGCGGGTGCCGTTTGGCTCCGCAACGGCAGCGCCAAGCTCAATCTCTTCACCGACGTGAACCTCAAACAAACCGGCTTCTTCGAAAAGGCGGATGCTCAAGGACTCAATCAAAAACTGTTGGACGAAGTCATGTCCAACGGCCAAGCCTGCACGCACAGCCCCAACGATGGCAGCGGCGTGCAAGTCCCGACCAACGACTTGATCGTGCTCGCGTCATTGCAACAGCAGAAGCAGTGCGTCGGCGTCGTCGAGATCTTTCAGCGAGTCGATACTCCGCAACAAGCTCGTCCGGGCTTCCTGCAATTCGTCGAGCAGATGTGCGGCTACGCTTGTCGCTATCTCGATCGGCAAGCCGCCCCGAAGCCCACGACGGATGCTTCCAAGCCGAAGCTCACCGAACAATTCGAGCAGTTCTTGTTGCAACTGCATCGCAGCCTGGACGTCGCCGAAGTCGCCGCGACCGCGGCCAACGACGGCCGCTTGTTGCTCGGCTGCGACCGGCTGAGCGTTGCCGTGCAGTACGGCAAGAAGACCGTCATCAAAGCGATCAGCGGTCAAGACTCGGTGCATCAGCGAGCCAACCTCGTCAAACGGATGTGCTCGATGGCCAACAAAGTCATCCTGATGCGCGAGCCGCTGACGTACTCCGGCAAGTTGGATCACTTGCCGCCGCAGATCACGACGCCGCTGGCCGACTACATCCAAGAGAGCGGCTCGCGCATGGTCATCGTCTGGCCGTTGTTCGAAAGCGACGCGGTCATCAAAGCCGACCAAAAAGGTCCGAAACGCATCGACAAAGAGAAGAAGCCGATCGGCGGATTGATCATCGAACAAATCTCCGAGAGTCAGCCGCGAGCCGGCTTGCAGGAGAAAGTCGAATCGTTGTCCGATCACATTTCCGAAGCGATGCACAACGGCCTGTTGCACAACCGGTTGTTCTTGTTGCCGCTGTGGAAGGCACTGGGTGAGACGTTCCGCTTCCTGGAAGGCCGCGGCAAATTGAAGGCGGCGGGCGTCACGATTGCGGTGGCCGCGTTGATCGCGGCGTTGTGTCTTGTCCCGTGGGACTATCGCGTGGAAGGAACAGGCCGGCTGATGCCGGTCTTGCAGAAAGATATCTTCGCTCCGTGGGAAGGCGATGTCGTTGAGGTCGCCGTGAAGGGTGGCGAGAGAGTTGAAAAGGGTGCCGTCTTACTGCAACTGCGCAACGACGAACTCAAGCGGCAGATGGACGCCGCACGCAGCGCGATCGACGAAAAACAGACGACGCTGCATAGCTTGCAAGGCGAACGGGATTTGGCCGAGGCACAGGGGAGCAAGATTGACGTGCATCGGATTGACGGAAAAATCGACACGACCAAGAGCGAAATCATCGGTGCCAAACAACAATTCAAAAACCTGAGTCGTCAGTTTGCGAGCCTGACGGTGATTGCTCCACGTTCTGGAACAATCGCCACCTTCGAGGTCGAACGCCAACTTCTCTATCGTCCTGTCAAACGGGGCGAGATGTTGCTGGAGATCAAAGACGAAACCGGTCCGTGGTGGCTGCAACTGGAAGTTCCCGAGCATCGTATGGGGCACTTGCTCAAAGCGATCCAATTGAAACAAGACGAGGTCATCGAAGAGTTGATCGAATCTAAACCGGAAGAAGGCCGCGCCTTGCGAGAATTGCTCGAACGCCACCGATCCAGCAAACCGGATCAACCGTTGACGCCGGAAGATCAAGAGCAGCTCAACGAACTGTTCCTGGCGGCCAACAAGCGAGTCGGCGTCGAATTCCAATTAGCCACAAACGTTGAAACCTTGTTCGAAGGCACGCTTCGTGAAATCGAAACGCGGTCCAATCCCGCGTCCGGCAAAGATAAGGCGGTCATTCACGTCCGCGCCGACATCGGTAAGACGAAACTCTCCTCCGTCCGCATGGGCGCGGAAGTACGAGCCAAGATCAATTGCGGTCAACGCAGCCTCGGCTACGTCCTCTTCGGCGACGTCATCGAGTTCATCCAGAAATACTTCTGGCTGTAATGACGGAGGATGGGCACTCCTGCCCGTCCGTTCGACTCGTCGGACGACCTAATACCGATCGCAGAAAATAACTGCGCTGTGTGAAGCGCTCGGCTCATCACGCGGAGCGATGATGGCTACGTAGCCGTCACCGCTCCGCGTGACGAG
>JAYVQJ010000977.1:0-4448 GCA_043777235.1 Planctomycetia bacterium | reverse complement strand
TCAAAGCTCGCATCCTTAAGACCACGGGAACTTCCACAGAGCGAACTCCCGTAACCAGTCCTGCCGAGTAAATCCCCTGCCCTCTTCCACGGCGTTCTCCATGAACTTGATCGGGTGGTTTGTTCGTAATCCGGTGAAAGTCTCCGTCGGCGTGATCTTGGTCGCGCTGTTCGGGACAATCTCGCTTTATCGCATGCCGATGCAGCTCACGCCGGAAGTCGAGGTGCCGACAATCACAGTCTCGACGACGTGGCCGGGAGCCAGCCCGCAGGAAATCGAGAGCGAAATCATTCAGGAGCAAGAGGAGCAACTGCAAAGCGTCGAGGGCTTGCAGAAGATGAGTTCGGAAAGTTCGGACTCGCGCGGCACGATCACGCTGGAGTTCGCCGTCGGCACGCCAATCGGCGAGGCGTTGCTCAATGTCAGCACGCGGCTGCAACAAGTCCGCGAGTACCCAGAGAACGCCGACAATCCGGTCGTCGCAACATCGAACGTCGCCGACCGCTTCATTGCTTGGTTCATCCTCACTCCCAAAAAGCCGACGGTCGAAAAGCTCGACGAGGCGATCGCCAAGTATCCGGAACTCAAGACCCAACTCGAACGCGTGAAGCACGCGCACAATCCGGGATTGGCCGTCTATCGCATGCGTCATCTCGCGGAACAGCATCCCGAAGTTCGCGACCTGCTGCCGGCTGACATGGACGTCACGAAGCTGCGCCGGTTCTGCCGTGACCACATCGAAACGCGGCTCGAACGAGTCGACGGAGTCTCGAACGCCAACGTGATGGGTGGCCGCGAAGAAGAATTGCAGGTCGTCGTCGATCCGCATTTGCTCGCCGCGAGACAGCTCACAATCGGCGACGTGCGTGATGCTCTGAAAAAGCAAAACAAGGACACCTCCGGCGGCGACTTCTGGGAAGGGAAGCGACGGTACGTCATTCGGACGCTCGGCCAATTCAAGTCGGAAGAGCAAGTCGCGAACGTCATCCTCTCCAGCCAAGACGGCAACCCGGTCTACGTCCGCGATGTCGCGAAAGTTCGACTCGGTTACAAAAAGCCGGACGGTCTCGTGCATCGGTACGGCACGTCGGTCATCGCCATCAACGCGCAGCGAGAAACCGGAAGCAACGTGCTGCAAGTGATGGTCGGACTGCGCGAAACGGTCAAGAAGTTGAACGAGACGATCCTCCAGCAACGCGGCCTCGAACTGACGCAGGTCTACGACGAAACTGAATACATCAACTCGGCCGTCAACGTCGTCAACGACGACATTCTGCAAGGAGCCGTGCTGACGCTGATCGTGTTGCTGGTCTTCCTGCGCAGCTTGCGATCGTCGCTGGTCGTGCTGCTGGCGATTGCGACCAGCGTGATCGGCATGTTTCTGATGCTGGGCATTCTGGGACGCACGCTCAACGTGTTGACGCTGGCAGGCATTTCGTTCGCTGTCGGCATGTTGGTCGATAACTTCATTGTCGTGATGGAGAACATCTTTCGGCATCATCACGAAGGGGAAGATGTTCTGACGGCGACGGTCAACGGGACAAAAGAAGTTTGGGGGGCGATTGTCGCCTCGACGTTGGCGAACCTCGCCGTGTTTGTGCCGGTGCTGTTCGTGCAGGATCAAGTCGGCCAGTTGTTCCGCGATCTGGCGTTGGCCGTAAGCTGTTCGCTCGCGCTGTCGCTGCTCGTGGCTCTCGTCTTGATTCCGACCGCTGCCAGCCGATTGATCGGCGGCGAAGTGGACCCCGACAAGCGCTCGCGATGGCCGAAGAATTTGACGTCGGTCTTCGGAATCTTGCCGCTGCTCGACACGTTTGGCGATCTCTTCGTCCGCACGGTCGTCGGTCTCAACGCCACGATGTTGCGGAGCGTGATGTTGCGGCTCGTCGCGATGGCGGTGTTTCTCGGAGTGCCGATCTACATCAGCTATCTCTTGATGCCGAAGGTCGAATACCTGCCGAACGGAAATCGCAATCTCGTCATCGGCATCCTCGTGCCGCCGCCGGGGTACAACCTCGAACACATGGAGACGCTGGGGCATCGCATCGAAGAGTCGGCCAAGCGGTACTGGGACATCGACCTCGACGACCCGACGAACAAAGACTTGCCGCACCCGTTGATCTCCGACTTCTTTTACGTCGTCCGCGGCCGGCAGTTGTTCATGGGAGTGCGTGCCGTCGATCCGCTGCAAGGACACAAGCTGGTCAAGCTGGTGCAGGAGATCGTCAGCGGAATTCCGGGAACGTTCGGAATCGTGAAGCAGACGAGCCTCTTCGAGCGTGGCCTGACCGCCGGCCGTTCGATCGACATCGAGATCACCGGTCCCGACATCAAGCAATTGGTTGGCTTCGGTGGCCGAGTCATGGGGCAAGTCAGTCAAATCATCCCGCAAGCTCAGGCATTGCCGATTCCCAGTTTGGATCTCAGCAGTCCCGAAGTTCACGTCAATCCGCGTTGGGAACAAGCCGCCGAACTCGGCCTCTCCGCCGATGAAATTGGTTACGCCGTCAACGCGCTGGTCGATGGAGCCTACGCGACGGACTACTTCATCGGCGGCGACAAGATCGACCTGTCGATCGTCGGCCGCGAGGACACCGCTCAGCGGACGCAAGATTTGGAAAGCCTGCCGATTTCGACGCGCACCGGCCGAGTCGTTTCGCTGGGAGCCGTCGCTGACCTGCCGCTGTCCAGCGGTCCCGAACAGATCAATCGCCGTGAACGGCAGCGAGCCATCACGATTCAAGTCAGCCCGCCACCGGAGATGGCGCTCGAAGACGCGATGCAGAAAATCCAAAAGGAGATCATCGCGCCGCTGGAGAACGACCCCGAGTTCCGTGGCCTCTACCAAGTCGGCCTCTCCGGCACAGCGGACAAGCTGCGGACGACGTGGCTGGCAATCCGCTGGAATCTGTTGCTCGCAATCCTCATCACGTACCTCGTCATGGCCGCGCTGTTCGAGTCGTGGCTGTACCCGTTCATCGTCATGCTCAGCGTGCCGCTGGGAGCGGTCGGCGGGTTCGTCGGCCTCAAGTTGCTGAACATCATGCTGGAGCCGTCGGGACATGTGCAGCCACTCGACATGCTGACGATGGTCGGCTTCATCATTCTGGTCGGCACGGTGGTCAACAACCCGATCCTGATCGTCGAGCAAGCTCTCGTTCACATCCGCGACGACAAAATGGCTCCGCACGCCGCGATCCTCGAAAGCGTCCGCACACGCATCCGTCCGATCTTCATGACCGCGCTGATCGGACTGTTCGGTCTGTTGCCACTCGTGATCTCACCCGGAGCCGGCAGCGAACTGTATCGCGGTCTCGGCAGCGTCACGTTAGGAGGCTTGATCGCCTCAACGATCTTCACGCTATTCCTCGTCCCGGTCTCGTTCAGCCTGGCGATGGATTGCAAAACCGCGCTCGCCCGTCTGCTGCTGCGAAGCCCCGCGGTCGCAGTGGCTCCTTCTCCGTCTGGCACTGCGATCCCGGCTCCCGAACTTATTGAACTCGACGAGCAATCGCTCACTTCCGCGTCGCTTCAGCAAGAGCCGGTCTCGTGATCGCTGTCGCTTGTATCGGCGACCGATACACTCTTGCCCATCCAGAAACGACGAGCTTTTTCGCGTCGATCCAATCTTTCTTTTCTCTTGTCGGAAGGCGCGGCAGTCATGTCTGACGTCGACAGTCTGAGTTCTTACGTGCTGACTCTGGGATTGCTCACGATCTTCGTCCTGATCTGGGTGACTCGGCAGCACAAGACCAAACAAGACGCGCTGATCTGGCTGACCTCTGGAATCGTCGGCCTGCTACTGGGCGCGGCCGGCATCTTCGCCGCCGCTTCGGCGTTGGGCTATCAAGTGAAAAAACCGGAACCCAAAGCCGTCGCCAACAACAACCCATCCACAGCCCCGATGATGGGCGACATGGGTGGCGGTGGTGCTCCCAGCCCCGGTGGGCCGAGTGGCGGTGGTGGCATGATGGGAATGGGTGGCGGCGGCATGGGCGGAGGGATGATGGGCGGCATGGGTGGCGGCCCGCGTCCGAAGCAGCAACTCACCACATTGATTCGCAAGTTGGAGCTGCTGACCGGTGACATCGCGCTCACGCTTACCGACGAGCAACGTCATTCCATCGCCAAGCAGCTTGATGAGTTTGCCGAATTGAAAACGCTCACGGACGACGAAGCCGAAGCGAAATACAAAGACCTCCTCGCCCTGTTCGATGACCAACAGAAATCCAAGCAAGAGGCCATCGGTCTGCCGCGCGGCGGATTTGGCGGCGGCGGTGGATTTGGCGGAGGGGCTCCGCCTGCTCCGGACGCCAACCCGTTTGAAAACGAAGCGAACCCGAAAGCGCTCAAAGAACTGCGCGAGCGACTGACTGCCAAGTGACACGAAGTCCCAGAATTAGCCGCGCGGCGCTAGCCCCGGTTCGTGCCGTAAAAACCGGGGCTAG
>JAYVQJ010000976.1:0-4455 GCA_043777235.1 Planctomycetia bacterium | reverse complement strand
TTTTGCGGCACGAACCGGGGCTAGCGCCGCGCGGCTAATTCTGGGACTTCGTATTAGGCTTGTCCTCAGGAGCCGGCTTGTCGTCCTTTGGAGGCTTCTCTTCGGCGGGCTTCTCAACGGGCGCGGGTTGAGGTTTCGCCGGTTCGGGCTTTGCGACGGCGGCGAATTCTGGGACGAGCGATTCGATGTGTTGCAGACTACCGTCGGCGGTGACGACGACCAGCAAGTTGCCCATGCGAATTGGGCCAATCGTCGCGCCTTGGCCGAGCGAGACTTTCTTCTCGATCTTGCCGGTCTTCACGTCGATGCAAAGCACGTCACCGGATTGTTGGACAGCGACCAACACGTTGCCGAACAACAGCGGGCTGCCGACCAGGCCAACTCCGTCGAGGTTGCATGTCCATAAAGCTTGCTTCGGATCAGCCGCGTCGAAGGCGATCAATCGTTGCCGCGAGACTTCGGCCAGGATGAGTGGTTCGGCCACCCAAATTGGTTTCGAAGCGGGGCCACCGAGCGCGACCTCCACCTTCGTTTCCATCGAAGTGAGATCGAGCACGCGCAGTTTGCCAGCGGCATCGGCGGTCAGCAGTCGGCCCTTGTGCAGCGTCGGAGCCACGTCGATCGGCTGCGGGAAGTCGATCGACGTCACGGTTTGGAAAAAGGTCTTGTCTCCGGTGCGGTACTGCAACTTGAGCATCTTGCCGGCGCTGTCGAAGACCACCAACGAATCGTCGTCGATGGCGAGGAGGTGCTTCCACTTGCGTGCCGGACCATCGTTGCCGGTGTTGATCGGTGCGAGGAAATCGTCACACGGAGGACCGCCGGCGCGAGCCCCCATTTTCAAGCGACCGGGAACGGGCAGCAGCACTCCTCCCGCGAATCGGAGCGGTGCGCATTCCAACGACTGAGGGAGCGCGACTTCGGCCTGCGGCAGCGCGCTGGGACCGACGACCCACAGCTTGCCTTCGGCTCCGTTCGCCCAGACCGCGATCCGGCCATCGGCCAGCGCCGTCGCTTGCAGCGGTTCGACCGTGTTCTCGGGCAACTTGAGTTGCTGCTCGCTACGAGCACGGAAGCCGCCGTTCGCGATTTCATTCGTGCTCAGCAGAAATGTGTCGGCTCCTTCCGAGACGCAGACGAGCTGTCCGTCGGTCCCTTGATTGACTGCCAACAGACTCGCGCCGACGACGACTTTCCAGTTGCTTTGCATCGACTCGCCGTCGGCTTGCGTGAGATGCACGGCCTGACCGATCGGCAGTTGCCGGCCGACGTACAGATTTCGTCCAATCATTTGCAGCGGCTGAGTGCTTTGCCCAATCGCGATCGCGGATTGATCGAGCTGCAACAGGTCCGTCTTGAGCACCACCTTGCGAAGCGCACCGACGGCCAGCCAAATCTGACCATCGGTGCCGGCGGCGAGATGTGCGGCACCCGCGTGACTGGTCGGGATTTGCATCGTCGCAATTTGTGCGATCGTCTTCTGATTCTTGTCGTCGGAGACATTGAAGACCGTCAATCGCGGCCCCGCCGACGTGACGAACAACTGATTGCCTCGCAGGATCATGTCGTCGCGGATATGCCCTTCGACACGCACTCCATCGGGGATGACGTCGACCAGCCGGTCGGCCGCCTTCGAAGCATTCAGCACTCGCAATCGAGACGACGTCGCGCGATCGTTCTCGGCCAGCAGAACGTATTGTCCCATCGCCAACGGAGGAGCTTCCACCGTGCCGGGTTGGTGGCCCGATTGCGACACCAGTTTGCACTCCAGCGGACTGAGGCCGAGTGTGTAGGCGAACTCCGCTTCGCCGAAGACCAGCAGATGCGCGTTGTCCGCCATCGCGATCGGCGGAGCGAACAGCTTTTGTGGAAACTTCAGCCGTGACGTGATTCGTCCCGAGTCGGCATCGATCCGATACAAATAACCTTCCAGTGTGGGCAGAAAAATTTGTCCCGACAGAACCAACGGTGGGCCAGAGACCGGCTCGACGACTTGCCGCCAAATCAATTCGCCGGTGCGGCGATCCAACATCAGGAGTTGGTTCTGCGTCGTCTCGAAGACCAACACCGCTGAACGCGACGTTTCGACCGGCACCGGAAAGAACGGCGAGTCAAATCCAATGGGTCGAACCCAGATCGGATCACCAGTGATGCTGTCCGCGGCAAAGCAACTGTCCTGTCCCAACGCGAAGATCACCCGATTCGCGGATTGCTCATCGCTGAGCGACCGCGTGCGAACCGCCAGAGTCAGCGATTTTGGAAGCGACTTGAGGGGATCGTCGGTCTGCGCGTCACGTTGGAGTTCCTCGCGGACCACCTGCTGCTTGGCCAATTCGAGAGCACGTCGTTGAGCCGTTTGAACCTTCGGGTCGTTGCTCAAATCGGGATATCGCACGACCAACTTCTGCCGCGTACCGACTGCCGGCAGCGGCATCTCCTTTTTGAGCGAATCGGTGATCGACGCCATGGCCTCTTCGAGCACACCGAATTTCAGGATCGCCGCCAAGGCATCTTCACGAGCCTTCGCGATTTCCTTTTTGGCTTCTGTCGGCGGCGAGTCGAGCGGGCTGTAGCGTTCGAGCAGCGTCTCGGCCTCCGCCGAAATCGTTAGCAAGTCCTTTTGCTTGTTGACGGCCGCCGCCTTCGGCGTGTCGAGCGCGATCTTCTTGGAGAACACGACGATGTCATCGTGCAGCTCGGCAAAGTACTTCGCCTCACGGTGCTCGGCGACGAACTCTTGCAACGCTTTGATTGCGTTGGCGAATGCCGGCGAACCGACGAGTTCCTTCTCAACGCGAGCTTTGCTCAACTGCACTCGCGCCCCTTTGGCTCCTTCGGACAGGGCGTGATTCGGGTGAGCTTTGATGAACTCCTCGAACTTCTGGATGCCGGTTGGGTACTGAGCTTGTGCGACATCCTTCGCCGCCTCGTCGAATTGTCGCCGAACTTGTTCGCGGTCGATCATGAACCAAAAGACCAGAGCCACGATCGCCAACAATCCGCCGCCACCTCCCAGAATCAACACCAACGGTGATCGCATCACCTTTTGTTCTTTGAGCCGTTCGTCCTTCGCGAAGATCGTCCGCAGTGACGTGATCGGTCCGCTTTCCGCAGGTTCCACTTCGTCGACTCCGCTCGCGTCTGAGTCGAATTCATCGCCCGCGACTTCGATCACTTCATCTTCGGTTGCTTCTTCGACGAGCTCAGCCATCGTTAGTTCTGACGTGGGTGGAGATCCCTCAAAGTCGTCGTCCATTTGACGTTTCGATCGAGTGCCCGATTTGACCGACTTCATCCCCGACGCCTCTTCGTCCCCCTCTTGCTTACGGCTCTCGATTTGTTCGAGATCGTCGTACAAGTCGTCGAGGTCAAGCTGGTCGGCATCCTCTTTGATTCCACGAGCGGGTGTGCCTTTGGTGGGAGTCCCGGAATCGGCTCCTTTGGATTTCTTCGCCGGAGCCGACGGTTCATCGAGCGTCAGCACGATATCAACGCTGCCGATGCGGATCAGATCGCGATTCTCCAGCGTCCGTTGTTTCACAAGCGTGCCGTTGACGTCGATGCCATCTTTTCCCGCAGCGATCAGTTCAAACGCGGAGCCGTTCCAACTGATCCGCCCATGCAACGGCGCGACTCCATCTTCGTCGATGACGACATCGCTCGTCGCGTGCCGGCCGAACGACACGGGCTGTGCCTTCGACAGTTCTCGGATTTCAAAATTGCCTTCCGCATCGCGAATCGAAATTCGTCCTGGCACGGCAGGCGGTCTGTTCTCGGAATACTCAAAGGAAGTTCCGACACGAGCACCACGGACGGAACTCTGCTCGACAACCTCCGAAGCCTCGTCGGCATCATCGTTGGAGATCTCTTCGTTCGCGGTTTGCACGGCGCTGAGCACGTCCTTCGCAAACGGATTCGTAATCACAGGAGGCTTCGAGACCGTCGATCCCAACTGATCAACTGGTGGAGAATTGCCGAGTGAGGAATCCGCTTCCGGAACAACTGTGGTCTCTTCACCGCAACGCGGACACTTCACAACTTGTCCCACCATGCGGCGAGAGATGCTGTTGCGCTTGCGGCAATTCTGGCAAAAAAAACGGATGGGCATCGGAAGAAGTCTCGAAGCAAGACGTGAGCAGAAAGGAAAAACGCACCGCGTTAGCAGCAGGAATCTATCCCACGGATTTCCGCAGTGAAACCCTCCTGGACCGGCGTTACAGACAACTCTACACCTTGCCCCCTTGATTCCGCACGCGACGGCGGTAACGTCTGGCTCACTTTCGCCCCTTTGCGAAGTCGCCTTTCACATCCGTTGGAGGACTCTGCTCCATGAACGTCAATGATCTCGCTTTTAATTTCGCACTCATTCCGACGCTTGCTGCGGAAGGGTTCAACTTCAACTCGCTGGCTCACACGCTGGGCGATGCGTGCTTCGGTTTCCTGGGAATCAATTTC
>JAYVQJ010000975.1:0-4458 GCA_043777235.1 Planctomycetia bacterium | reverse complement strand
AGCGCGTGCCGGCTGATGGTCTGAGGCAACGCTTCGCTGGCTTCACCTCCGACAAGAGTCTCGTGGCTTGAGGAACATCGACATGGGCCGACTGATTCTGGGATCGCGTTCCCCGCGACGGCGTGAGTTGTTGGAGTTGTTGGTCTCGCCGGAGTCGATCGACATCCGGCCTCCATGCTCATCCGAAGAGTTGGGATTCGACGAGCTGACGTCGTGGCTGGAGATCGCGCAGCGGTTGCAGCAGATCGCTCGTGAGAAGAACGACGACGTCCGCTCGCAACTCTCGTCGAGCGACGATCAGCAACTTGTGCTGACGGCCGACACGACGATCGTCGCGACGGATGCGAACGGGAGCTATCGCGTGCTGGGGCAACCGCCAAGCGACGACTCGTGGCGAGACGTCGTGCGTGGTTGGTTCCGTGATCTGTACGCCGGCCGCAGCCATATCGCCGCGACGGCAATTTGTTTGACCGATCGAGACACCGGTCAGCGGCTGGAGCGGATCGTGCAGTCGCATGTCTGGGTTCGGGACGGCGTCGAGCCGCTGCTGGATTGGTATCTCGCGACGAACGAACCGCTCGGCAAGGCAGGAGGCTACGCTCTGCAAGGACTCGCCAGCGTATTCGTGACTCGCGTCGAAGGGAGCCTCACCAACGTCGTCGGCCTGCCGCTAGAGACGCTCGTCGAGATGCTGCCGCAGTTCGGTTGGCCTCTCAGCGCATCGTAGGGTGTGGTCGAGTCATCGAGACCCACCAACACACAAGCTGATCACCGGTGGGTCGCGATGGCTCGACCGCACCCTACAAATGCGACGAAGCAGTGTCCCGCCGCGAAGCGTCACGCTACCATCCCGCCCTGCCGTGCGAGGCTGTTTCTTGCGCGGATTCTTGGCCGTTCCAGAGACGTTTCCTCGATGCCCGATCCGACTCCTCCAACGCCTTCTGCAGGCGAGCCACCCGAATCGAAACCGCCTGTGCCTCGACATAACGGCGATGATGACGCGCCGCGGTCTTCCATGTGGGGCCCCTTCATTGCGATTGGCTTGGTGCTGTCGCTGCTGATGGCCATGAACTGGAAAACTTTGGTCGGTGCGGCCAATGAAGTCGACTTCTCGTTCTTCCGATCGCAACTCGAGAAAACCAACGTTGCCGAGGTCACGCAATCCGGCGGCCACATCACCGGCAAATGGAAGACCATCCCGGAAGCGACGGAAGGTAGCGGCAAGAAGCTGGCCGAAACCTTCAGCACGCACATCCCCGACACGATGCGCGAA
Organism: Planctomycetia bacterium; assembly: GCA_043777235.1. Taxonomy (GTDB): domain Bacteria; phylum Planctomycetota; class Planctomycetia; order Planctomycetales; family Planctomycetaceae; genus SXKJ01. The sequence continues at coordinate 3,185 of JAYVQJ010000975.1, read as the reverse complement.
GCCCCCGATCTCCGCGAGCAACTGTCGCGCGTCGCCAAGTATAAAGCCGAGGATGCGACACCGCAGTTGCTCAGCCAGTTCCTGTTCGGCTCGATGATTTTGATGGTGATGCTGCTGGTCGCGTTTTTCTTTCTGCGGCGTTCGATGGACCCCGGCGGCACGGCATTCATCGGCAGCTTTGGCAAGGCGGGAGCGAAACGCTTCAAGAGCAGCGATCAACAAACCACCTTCGCTGACGTGGCCGCGATGGAATCGGCGAAGGGGGAGCTTATGGAGATCGTCGAGTTCCTCAAAACTCCGGAGAAGTTTCACAAGCTTGGCGCGCAGATTCCCAAGGGCGTGCTGTTGATGGGTTCGCCCGGCACCGGCAAAACGCTGCTGGCTCGCGCAACGGCCGGCGAAGCGGGCGTGCCGTTCTTCACAATCAACGGTTCCGAGTTCATCCAGATGTTCGTCGGTGTCGGTGCCAGTCGCGTGCGCGATCTGTTTCAACAAGCTCGTGAGAACGCGCCGTGCATCATCTTCGTCGACGAGATCGATGCTGTCGGTCGCGTACGCGGAGCTGGACTCGGCGGCGGTCACGACGAACGGGAGCAGACGCTCAATCAAATCCTCAGCGAGATGGACGGCTTCTCACCGACGGAATCGGTGATCGTCATGGCCGCGACCAATCGGCCCGACGTGCTCGATCCCGCACTACTCCGCCCAGGCCGCTTCGATCGACACATCTCGATCGACCGGCCGACGAAAGACGGACGTCTGCAAATCCTGAAGGTACATGTTCGCAAAGTGCCGCTGGCCGATGACGTCGATCTGGCGGATGTCGCCGCCGCGAGCATCGGCTTCTCGGGCGCGGAACTCAAGAACCTCGTCAACGAAGCGGCCCTCTGCGCCGTGCGGGCCGAGCGAACATCCGTCATTCACGATGACTTCGATGTCGCTCGCGACCGCGTCTTGATGGGAGCCAAACGCGAAGAAGTACTCACCGACTACGAGAAGTCGATGACCGCGTTTCACGAAGCCGGACACGCGCTGATCGCTTGGTTTCTGCCCCTCGTTGATCCGGTCCACAAAGTCACGATCATCCCGCGCGGCCGCGCGCTCGGTGTCACTCAACTGCTTCCCGAAGAGGACCGTTATCACTACGGCGAGAAGCGGATGCACTCGCAAATGGCGATGATGCTCGGCGGCCGAGCGGCGGAAAAATTGGTCTTCGACGAATACTCCGCCGGAGCCGAAGACGATCTGAAACGCGCGACGTCACTCGCCCGCCGTATGGTCAGTCATTGGGGCATGAGCGAGAAGATCGGTCCGGTCGCGTTTCGTCAGGGAGAGGATCATCCCTTCCTCGGCAAAGAACTGCACGAAGCGCGCGAGTTCAGCGAAGAGACCGCTCATACCATCGACCTGGAAGTCCAACGCTTCCTCAACACCGCCTCCGAGCGAGCTTCTCAACTACTCGCCGATCACCGCCCGCAACTCGACGCGATCTCGAATGCTCTGCTGCAAAAAGAAAGCATCGACCACGCCGACCTTGTCGCACTGCTCGGCCCGCCGATCCCGCGCACCGGCGGCGACAAGAAAACGACGTAACACGGTCGGATGGGTTCGCAAAGGTTGCGATGAACCGGAACCTCGACGGCGATTGAAACGATGACCGCCACATCTCCTCGCGACGATCGCAGCTTTGAACTTTCGGCCGAGGCCATCACGGTTCGCATCCGATGGTTTGGCTTGGCGGTCGGATACGCGCTCGTGAATTTCCTCGGCCGCGAGACCAGCGGAACTCATGCCGTGTTGCCGGAATGGTTGTCGAATCGGCAAGTCCTGAACGGCATCCTGACGCTGGGAGCCGTCTTCGCGATCGCCGACACCTACTTCAGTTTGCGCGGCCGAGTCTTCCTCAGCCGAGTGCCGATGGTGATCTCGCTGATGGAAGCACTCTTTATCGGGCTGCTGTGTCACTTCGACGAAGGCTTGGAAAGCCCCTTCCGCTTTTACTATTTCCTGTCGTTGCTGGTCTGTGCGTTTCGGTACTCGCGGTGGATCACGTACTCGACGTTCGGCCTGCACGGGCTGAGCTTCGCGATCTTAGCGTTTGCGACGTCGCCGGATTCTCCGAACGATCCGACGCGCGTGCTGCTGATGCTGGTCTGGCTCGGCTGGGTGACGTGGGCCAGTACCGCGCTCGCGGGTCTGCTGCAATCGGCGGGAAGTCGGTTGTCGTTCTTCAACGACGAACTGCAAAAGCATCAACACGAACTCGAACAGCGAATCGAAGACCGCACGCGCGAGCTGCGTGAATCGCAAGCCTTCGTCGTGCAACAGGAAAAGCAGGCCGCGTTCGGATTGCTTGCAGCCGGGATCGCTCACGAGGTCGGCAATCCGTTGGCCGGGATCAGCTCCGTGATCCAACTGCTCAACCGCCGCGACGTCGATGACTACACGCGAGAGCGTTACCAGATGGTCGATGACCAACTCCGCCGCATCCAGCGCACCCTTCGCGAACTGATCGACTTCAGCCGCCCCGCCACACTCGAACGGAGCCAATGCGACTTGCAAGAGGTGCTCGAAGCCGCGCTCAACATCGCCAAGTATTACAAGCGAAGAAAGAACAAGCAGATCGTCACGCACTACGCCGAAGGGCTGCCGAAGTTGCACTCTGTGCGCGACCAGTTGGTGCAGGTCTTCCTCAACCTGATCCTCAATGCGATGGACGCCACCGCCGAAGGGGGCACGATCGAAATCACCACGCAACGCGACGACCAGTGGCTGCGCATCTCAATCCACGACAACGGCAGCGGCATCGCCGAACCAGATCTCGTCCGGCTCTTTCAACCCTACTTCACCACCAAAGAGACCGGCACCGGCCTGGGCTTATTCGTCTGCCGTCTCATCCTCGAACGCAACGACGGCCGCATCGAACTGACCGACACTTCCTCCAGCGGAACCACATTCTCCGTCCTGTTGCCGAGCGAGACGAGCCGTTGATCAGCGACGCGGTAAGGTGCGGTCGAGTCATCAAGGCCCACCACTCATCGCGAGCACGGCGAGCGTCTTATACGCATTCCAAGGATTAGCCGCGCGGCGCTAGCCCCAATTTTACAGCCTGAACCGGGGCTAGCCGAGATTATTCATGGCCTCCTCATGGAGGAAGCAGACTGCCGCGAAGTAACCCGACGCGT
>JAYVQJ010000974.1:0-4477 GCA_043777235.1 Planctomycetia bacterium | reverse complement strand
CGGCCCACCACAATCATCGAGAAATGGTGAGCCGGCGCTAGCGCTGGTCCCACCTTACCGATCACGCAATTTGAAGAATTGGCCTGCTGCGGCTCCCTGACAGTGGCAGTACGATTTTGGAGTTTCATGGCACCGACTTTCTTGGAACTGGTTGAGTCTCGACAGCGTTGGCTTGAGGAGGTTCTCAAACTGTGGTGCCTTGCTGCGCCGTGGAAAGAATTGTTTCAGGCCGAGCAGGATTGGACGAACATCGCGGGGCAGGTCGATCCTCATGGAACGTTGTGGGCGTGGGCGTGGAGTCGGTTCGCGGGACTCGTTTGCGAAGGCTTGCCGGGGATCGAGGAAACACATCTCGTTCGCGTGACGACTCGCGATGGACGAACGCTCGTCGGGTATCCCGACAATCGTGAGAGCCGACACGGTAAGTTGCGATTGCTTTGTGAGACGTCGCCGAACAGCGGACGACATGAATTGTCCGATGCGATTTCGATCGACGACATCGTCAGCGTCGCACGCTTTTAGCCACGTTCCTTGATCCTCCAAGCTCAACGCGACTTGTGACAACTGGAGCCGCGCCCGTCAGGAAGCGGTCGAATGGCAACCGCTTCCTGACGGGCGCGGCTCCAGCTCACGCAACGGTCAGAGTCGCAGTCTCGCGGAGCCTACTTCATCCGCACGGACACGGCTGAGCCGATGGCGACTTCCGGCCAGAGCTTGCCGGCGGGGCTGACGCGAACCGTGATGTACGAATCCGAATCGCCGTTGCGGTTGTGAGCTTGCGGGCAGATGAACTCGACGCGGCCGGTGCGCTGTTCGCCAGCGAAGTCGAGGAGCAGCGTCTGGCCGACGTGCAGGCGGATGACTTCACGCGACGGGACATCGACTTCGACGAACGGCCGTTCGCGGTCGTGAATTGTGACGAGCGGCTCACCGACTCCGACGGGATCGGCAGCATGTTTCGAATACGCTCCGACGATGCCGTGCCCCGGTGACACGACCGACATCGCGGCTTTCTGTTGATTGAGCGCCTCAAGTTGCTCGGCCGCTTGGGCGAGCTTCGCTTCTGCGACGTCGACTCCGGCCGCTTTGCGAATCATCTCTGGCAGGCTCTCTCGCAGCTTCTCCAACTTGTCAATGTGTTGATCGCACAACTCGGCATTCACCTTGTTGGTCTCGGCGAAATTTAGAGCCAACTCTTGTCGCATGACGGAAGCAAATTTCGCCTCATTCGAGAAGACGAGCGGGGCGGCGGGAACCGAATTGAAAAAACGTTCCGGATTCAGGAAATCCGGAGTCGCCGTCAACCACTGGCCTGTGCTCCCTTGCTTGGCGAGATTCCGCAGGCTGACGTGCTCGAAGTTCGCGGCGTAGTGTTCGCGGAGAAATTTTGCGGCGTCCAATCGCGTGCGGAGCAAATCATCGTCGACGTCTTTTCGCTTCAGGCTCATCTGGACTTCGGCTTTGGCCCGGCACTGTTCGAGAGCGGCTTGCAGCGAAGTGACCTCGCGCGACTTCGCGGAGATTTCGTGATTGAGCGCGTTGTCAGTCAATTGGATCAGTGGCTGCCGAGGCTTCACCAACTCACCCGTGCGAGCTTGCACGGCTTCGACTCGTCCCGAGTGCGGCGCGTACACAACCGATTGTTCGGCGTGGAGGTATCCGATCAGGCGGACTTCTCCGGCGCGAGAGATCCACAGCGTGGCTCCCAATCCGCAGATCAAGGCGACGATCGCCAGCGGCAGCAATCGCAGAATCGACAGGCCGGAGTTCGTGTGGCCGGCATTCGAGATTGCAGGGGCAGTATCCGCCGAAAGCGGCGATGAAATCATAGCGCAAGTCCCCCGCGATCCGGCCAGCCAGCCGATCGTTCTGCCACATGAGTCATGCCAAGCGGCACGTCCTCTTAGAATCGGAGTGGCAACAATCGCAGAATGATGGGAACTGGGTCGCGATCGACCAGTTGGCACGAAGGCCAAAGCAAAGTTTCGCTGAGCGGATTTCGCGGAAAAGCTTCACACACCAAGAGGCCACCGAGAAAACGTAGACGAGTCACTCCGTGACTCGATGATTCCGGTCACGGAGTGACCAGTCTACTTTTTCGGCACATCCGTGTCAGTCGCCAATCCGGCGCACGACGTCATCGGGATGGAAGCGCACTTTCGGCAGCGTCGCGTACTTGTCGTCGGCCGCTCGATAGCCCGCGACACCGACGACCACAGTTCCGTAGCCTTCGCTCGGAAGACCAAGCAGCTCGTCGTATTTCTTCGGGACGATTCCTTCCATCGGACAAGTATCAATGCCCAGCATCGCGGCCGAGGTCATGAAGTTTCCCAGCGCGATGTAGGCTTGCAACGCGGCCCAATGATGAATGTTGACGTCGGCCGGCGGTGGGACCAGCGATTTCATCACCATCTTCTTGAATCCGGCCATCGACTCCGTCGGCGTGCCGCGGACCTCAGAGGTTCGCGTGACGAACCGATCCACGTCCGACTCAGTCAACGGCTGTCGAACGGTGAAGACCACGACGTGAGACGCATCGGCCACTTGCCGCTGGCCCCACGAGATTGGTACCAGCTTTTCCTTCGTCTCTTGATCGGTGATGACCACGAACCGCCACGGCTGTAAGCCAAATGAGGAGGGCGTTAGAATTAAGGCTTGTTCCAGTGTCTGCCAATCCTCGGCCGAGATCTTGCGAGCCGGATCAAACTTCTTGACGGCGTATCGCCACTGCAATTGTTGCAGCAGCGTTTCATTGCTGACGGGCTTCGAGGGCATGTGCGAATTCTTTCCGATCAAAAATGGAGAGAAACGAAACGGAGCAATACAGAAAACTGGGATGCTGCGGAAGGCTTCGAGCAACGGTTGGCTCAATCTCGGAAATCTTTAGAAATTCTCTGCAAGAATTCGCTGATGGCTGCACTTGAGATTGTTACGGTGACGCGGCCTTTCTTGAGCCAGCGTTCGCCCACAGCCACGAAGCATTCTCAGGTGCCGCATGACGGACGGGACGTTGACACATCCGACGCACGAACGACTCGCGGCATTTGACGCGGGACGGCTGAACGACGAGGAATCTGTCTCTGTCGAACAACACCTCGCCGCGTGTGCCGAATGCTGCCAATCGCTCAAGGAGTTGCCGGGGGATGACAGCTACGTCTGTTTGCTGCGCGAAGCAATCTCGGAATCCAACTCGGTGACAGTTTCGTTCACGCCGACGCTCGCCGCAGCCGGCGCGGACACCGACGGACTGCACGTCGCGACTGCTCAACCAGGTTTGCCAGCAGTGCCGTCAGAATTGGCGGAGCACTCGCGATATCGCATCATTCGGCCGCTGGGCAGCGGCGGGATGGGAGCCGTGTTCGAGGCCGAGCATCGGCTGATGCGGCGGCGAGTCGCGTTGAAAATCATCAAGCCCGAATGGCTTCGCAGTTCGGAAGCGGTCTCACGTTTCCGGCGTGAGATCCAAGCGGCAGCGAAACTCGTACATCCGCATGTCGTCACGGCATTCGATGCCGAGCAAGCGGGAGAAGTCCACTTCTTAGCGATGGAGTTCGTGGACGGCATCAACCTCGCAGACCTCGTCGATCAACGCGGTCGACTGCCTGTCAGCATGGCGTGCGAGTTCATTCGCGAGGCGGCTTTCGGACTCCAGCACGCACACGAACGAGGCATGGTCCATCGCGACATCAAGCCGGCGAATTTGATGTTGAGTTTCAAGACGGACGGCGAGGATCAAGGCTCGTGGCGTGACACTCTTGATCTTGAAGCGACCATTAAAATCCTCGACTTCGGATTGGCTCATTTCGCCAGCGAGGGAATTGACGAGGGCCAAGCAACTTCGGCGAATGTGCTGCTCGGTACGCCGGATTTTATGGCTCCGGAGCAGGCTCGTGATGCGCGGTCGGCGGATATTCGCAGCGACATCTACAGCTTGGGATGTACTCTTCATTTCTTGCTGACAGGTGAAGTGCCGCATCCGGGATGCGGCTCTCACATCGAGCGGGCGCTGGCACACATTGAACGCGAACCGCAGCCGTTGTCGAAGTTCCGCAGCGATATTCCCAACGGGCTACAGGTGGTGCTTCACCGCATGATGGCGAAGCGACCCGAAGATCGGCTTCCGACGCCGGCCGAAGTGGCGAGGGCGCTGGCTCCGTTCGCGGATGCGACGCACGCTCACTCGTCACTGTCAAAACCGGAAGTCGATCCGCGGCATCGGCCGCTGACGGCGGGACTTCAACGAGTCTTGATGTCGCTAGGATTGGTGAGCTTTGTGTTGGTGATGGCGGTCATCGTGCATGTCGTCACTGACAAAGGTGACTTGCGGATTCGAACCGAACTCGAAGGAGTCGTGATCTTGCTCCGTCAGAACGGGCAAGTAGTGCGAAGGATTGAAGCTCGGAAGGGCGAAGTGATGACTCGCTTGCCGTGTGGCGAGTACTCGTTGGAATTGAAAGATGCGCCGAGCCACTTGCGG
>JAYVQJ010000973.1:0-4477 GCA_043777235.1 Planctomycetia bacterium | reverse complement strand
AGCGCCGCGCGGCTAATTTGTGCGATCCGTATCAGGAGAAACCTGAGAAGCGAAATGCTGTTGTTGCGCGACAGCAATTGGCGGACGTGGTCACGGTTGCGTTTCAAGATGTTCACGACCCGTAAATCGTTGGCGAGCTCTCTTGCTGCGAAGAGCAAGCCGGAGATCACGGTCGAACTGCATGCCTGCGGCAAGGGTTCGCCTGTGAAGGACAAGACGCGCCGCCGAGTTTACGAGTCGGAATTGATCCACTCGCGCAAGCTGCGACTCAACATCGCGCCAAGAATACCGCTCGAATCACGCAACGATGTCGTCGAGCACGCGGGCTCCGCCAACGCCGGTCAGCTTGTAGTCGCGGCCGCCGTAGCGGTACGTCAGCTTCTCGTGATCCAAACCGAGCAAGTGCAGAATCGTCGCGTGCATGTCGTGCGGGTGGACTTTGTTCTCGACCGCTTTGATGCCGAATTCGTCGCTGGCCCCGTAACGCAGGCCACCTTTCACGCCACCGCCGGCGACCCACATGGAGTACGCGGTGCCATTGTGATCGCGGCCGTCCTTTTGTTTGACGTGCGGAGTGCGCCCGAACTCGCCGCCCCACATCACCAGCGTGTCCTTGAGCATGTCGCGAGCCGCGAGGTCTGCGAGCAAGGCACCGAGCGGTTGATCGACCGCTCGGCAATTGTTGGTCAGGTTGTTCTTGAGACCGTTGTGCTGGTCCCAGTTGGCATGAGTCACCTCGATGAATCGCACACCGGACTCCGCCAAGCGGCGAGCCATCAAGCATTGCCGGCCGAAGTTATCCGTCGGGCCACTGCCGATGCCGTAAGCGTCGAGCGTCTCCTTCGATTCTTTCTTGAGATCGAGCACATCCGGCAGAGCGTCCTGCATTCGAAACGCCAACTCGTAGGATTCAATGACCCCTTCGACCTCCGCGTTGACCTGTTGTCGGCCGAGCAGGTCGCGATTCAATGTCTGCACGAGATCGAGTTGTTCGCGCTGCAACGAGCCGGGCAAATGCTTCTGGGCGATGTTGCCGACCTTCGTGTCCGAGACTTTCTGGCCTTCGCGGCCAATTGCGGTTCCCTGGTAGATCGCCGGTAGAAAACCGCTCGAATAGTTTTGAGAACCGCCGAGATTGTTGGGCGGGTTGATCGTCACGAAGCCCGGGAGATTTTGATTCTCCGTGCCGAGTCCATACAGCGACCAAGCTCCCATGCTGGGGCGTGCGAATCGGAACTCGCCGGTGTGCATCATTAGAAATGCTTGCGGATGATTCGGCACGTCGGTCCAAAGGCTGTTGATCAAACACATTTGGTCGGCGTGCTTGCCGACATGCGGGAAGAGTTCGGAGATTGGCAGGCCACTCTCGCCATGCTTCTCAAACTTCCACGGCGAACCCAACAGTGTTCGGCCTTTCTGATCGGGAGCATTCTCACCGTCGTGTTTGGCCAGTTCGGGCTTTTCGTCGAACGTATCGACGTGCGAGGGACCACCGCGCATGCAGGCATAAATCACACGCTTCGCTTTCGGAGCGAAGTGCGGCGGCTTCGGTGCCAACGGATTCGTGTAGTCCGCAGCGGCTCGCTCACCGAGCAGCCCCGCGAACGCCATCATGCCGAAGCCACTGGAAACTCTCTGCAACACGTCACGACGGGACCAACGCATGGCAACACTCCTTTGGAGTGCGGCGATTGATCGCCGCTTTGGTTTGGCGGCGGAGCCGTCTTTTGATTCTTGGTTTCGATTTCGGACGATCAAGGCAAACGAAAAGCGGCTCCGTCGCAAAGTGAAAGCGGCGATGAATCGCCGCACTCCAAATTATTCCACATACCGAAACTCCGCGGACGCGAGCAGGGCTTGGCAGAAGGCAGCCCAGGCACGGACTCGGAGTTGTTCTTTGTCTTTCTCGGTGGTCTCGATGGTCGATTCGGAACGTTTCACGAACTCCGTCGAGGCTTCAGTTTCTTTCGCGGACGGGTCGCGGTTCAAAGCGATGCGGAAGGCCAACGCAACGCGGGCGGAGTCACCTAAGTCGCCGACCGCCAGCAGTCGCTCGGAGAAGTGTCGCGATTGCTGGACGAGAAATTGGCTGTTCATCAGGAAGAGACTTTGCGATGGAACGGTTGTGACATCGCGAACGCCGATGACCAGCGACGGGTCGGGTGCGTCGAAGAGTTCCAGAACTTCCGGCATCGCGTTGCGGACGATCGGCAAGTAGATGCTGCGGTTGCGAGGTTGAGCGTCGGCAAAGGTCGCTGGATTCAAGCGGCCCTGTTGGACGACTTCCTCAGGAGACTTCGCGACGATCGACGCGGTCATCGGTTCGAGATCAAGCTGTCCGCTGACGGTGAGGATTGCGTCTCGAATTTGATCCGAATCCAAGCGGTGCGGCGAATGTCGCCACAAGAAGATGTTGTCGGGATCGGCTTCGTAGCTCGCCGCGACGTGATTGCTGGCGAGTCCGTATGCTCGCGTCAGCACCAGCGAGCGGACCAGTTTCTTGATCGACCAGCCGTCTCGCACGAATTGCAGCGCGAGCTGATTGAGCAGTTCGGGATGACTCGGCTTCTCGCCGAGTTCACCGAAGTTATCGACGCTGGCGACGAGGCCGCGGCCGAAGAGATGTTGCCAGACGCGATTGGCCGCGACACGCGCTGTCAGCGGGTTGTTCGATGACGCGATCCAGTTCGCGAGTTCCAGCCGACCGCTTTGAGTCGAGTCGATCTTCGGCCGCTCACCGATCGTCACGACCGAGACCACTCCGCGAGGCACTGCACCTCCGAGATTCTTCGAGTCGCCACGAATGCAAATCTGGCAATCGGCGAGTTTCTTGGCGTCGCGAACTCCCATCGCCAATTCGCCGGTGGGCGGTGCATTGGCTTGCAGGTCTTTGATTTCGTCGATGCAGTGCCGCAGCTCTTCGCCCAGTTGCTTGATCTTGTCGGCCTCTTCGGGCGAAGCATTCTTCGGGACTTTGACCTCGACGGCTGGCATGTCGTCCGGCTTCGCGGCGGCTTGCTGCTTGGCGGCCTTCTTCGCGTTCTGTTTGGCTTGGGCTTTGTTCGGATGATTCTTCTCGACGGCTCCGAGTTTGCGAAGTTGTTGCGTCAGCGTAACTCGTTGCTCGCGAAGTTCGGCGACGGCCGACTCGTGCTTTTGCCGAGCTTCAGCCGCGTTGCCGTCGCCGATCAGTTGATGGAAGCCGGTGTTCTTCTGCTTGCCGTTTCCCTGTCCGCCGCCACCACTGTAGAGCGACTCGGTGCTCGTGAAGAGACCGGCCATCGCGTAGTACTCGCGAGTCGGAATCGGGTCAAACTTGTGGTCGTGGCAGCGAGCACACGCGACCGTCAACGCCATGAAGCCGGTCGTCGCGACTTCGATTTGCTCGGCGACAACGTCCATTTGGAAATCAGGATTGTTCTGCGCTCGTGGCTTCGAGCCGAGCGCCAGGAAGCCGGTCGCGACCAACAACTCGTCTCGCTGCTTCGAGTTTTCTGACGGCAGCAAGTCCCCGGCAAGTTGCTCGCGAATGAATTGATCGAACGGTTTGTCCGAGTTGAACGCTTTGATGACGTAATCGCGATACCGCCAAGCGTGCGGATAGGAAACGTTATCCGTGTTGCCGTTGGACTCGGCGAAGCGTGCGACGTCGAGCCAGTGCCGACCCCAGCGTTCGCCGAACTGCGGCGACGCGAGCAGTCGATCGACAACCGCCTCAGCCGCTTGCGGCGACTTGTCGTTGACGAACACATCAATCTCGGCTGGCGTCGGAATCAGGCCGACCAGATCAAGCGTGACTCGGCGAATCCAGGTTCGGCGATCGGCGTCGGCGACCGGCTTGAGCTTGTTCTTCTCCAACGTCGCGAGCACGAATTTGTCGACGTCGGTCTTCGCCCACTGCTTGTCTTTGACGGTCGGAGCCGCAACGGTCTTTGGCAACTGAAACGCCCAAAACTGGCGGCCGGCTTCGATGTCGATTTCTTTGCGAGCGGCCGGAGCTTTGCCTCCCTCACGCGGATCAGGAGCACCCATCTTCACCCAGGCAACGAAGTCCGCGATGACTTTCTCTGTTAGCTTTTTCTCCGGCGGCATTTCGAGGCCGTCATGCCGGATCGCGTCGATGAGCAGGCTGTCCTCCGGGCTGCCGGGGACAATCGCCGGTCCGGACTCGCCACCGCGCAGCAATCCGTCGCGAGAATCGAGAGCCAGCCCACCCTTCAACTTCGCTCCTTCTTTGGTCGAGTGGCAGTCGTAGCAGCTTGCGACCAGGACTGGCCGAATCCGATTCTCGAAGAAAGCGATCCCCTTTTTGTCGGGGACCGCATCAGCGGACATCGCGATCGACGTCGCACCGAACAACGTGAGCGTTCCCATCGAGACCAGCCAATGAGCCATGTCTGCTCCTTTTGATCAACCGAATCGACTCAACGTGCCACCGGTACGGGCCAAGCGATGCGCGGGCCGGCGGGATTATTTC
>JAYVQJ010000972.1:0-4479 GCA_043777235.1 Planctomycetia bacterium | reverse complement strand
TCTCACGCGAAGATCAATCTGAGGATCAATCAACAACTTGGTGAGGATCAAGGCCATGCTACAACGCATCGACATGCCAGAAGCGACGCTGTCCGTTCTCGACGTCGGACAAGGCTCGCCGATTATGTTCGTGCATGGCTTCCCGTTGGATCACACGATGTGGCGGGAGCAGGTGGCCGAGCTGTCACGCGACTTTCGCTGCGTCGTTCCTGACCTGCGCGGCTTCGGGAAGAGCAGCGTGACTGAGGGGCAAGTCACGATGGAACAGTTCGCTGACGATCTCGCGGAGTTGCTTGATGCGTTGGCGATCACCGAGCCGGTTGTGTTGTGTGGTCTGTCGATGGGTGGCTACATCGCTTGGCAGTTTGCACGCCGACATGCGGCTCGACTGAGAGGGCTGATTTTGTGCGACACGCGCGCGGTTCCTGACTCTGCCGAGGCAGCGGCCAATCGGCGGAAACTCGCCGATGATGTCCTTCGCACCGGCCCTGAGTTGGTGGCGAACGCGATGTTGCCAAAACTGTTTTCGGATCGCGAGACAAGCCGGCGAACAGAACTCAAAGATGAACTACGGCGAGTGATGCTCGCGACCGATCCGCGCGGCATTGCGGCCGCGTCGCGTGGGATGGCGGAACGAGCGGATGCTCGACCGTGGTTGCCAACGATCAACTGTCCTGCCCTTCTGCTGGTCGGTGAGCAGGATGTCATCTCGACCCCGGCCGAGATGTCCGAGATTGCGTCCGCGATGTCGCACGCGACGTTTCGAGTGATCCCCGATTCGGGACATCTCGCGCCGCTGGAAAATCCAGGGCTGACCAACGAGGCGATCCGAGCCTTTCTCGCGGCATTTCAGGCCTCACTCGGAGAGAATTGATTGGTTTGGAGTCCTGTTCGAGAATCCGAATGCGAGTCTCCGAAATCGGTCAGATGTACCGGCGGCCGAGCCGCTCGCAAGGCATTCAAAACCGCCAGCAGGTCGATGACTTCTTGCGAGATCGCACCGGCGACCGGCGGCAAATGCCCGAACGAGGCCAGCAGCATCCCGACAACGCTCAACAACATGCCCCCCACCGCGCTTTGCAACGCGATCCGCCGTAGCCGCTGGCCGATGTGCAGCAACTCATCCACTTTGCTCAGCGAACTATCGAGGATCACGGCGTGCGCGGCTTCAGAGGTGATGTCCGTGCTGCCTCCAAACGCGATGCCGACCGTCGCAGTCGTCAGAGCGGGAGCGTCGTTGATGCCGTCACCAACGAAGACCGTGTTGGCTCGCTTTGTCTCGTCGCGGACGATCGCCAGCTTTTGCTCAGGAGATTGGCTGAAGTGAACTTCGTGAATGCCGACCAGCTCGGCGAGGTAGCGGACTTCGGATTCGCGATCTCCAGAGACGATCATCACACGTTCGAAATGATGATTTGGCGCGAGATGTTTCACGAACGATGCGCCGTCCGCTCGCGGTTGATCGCGGAATCGAAACGTCACTGGAATCGTCTCGTCGATGATCGCGATGCACTCCATGCCCGCGACCTGCGGCGGCAGATCGAACGTAGGGTGGGTCGAGGTACGAGACCCACCTGCGGCGGAATTGTTGGTATCCATTTGGTGGGTCTCGATGACTCGACCCACCCTACTGTCAGGTGTCAGCTTGCTGCGGCTCGTGACTCGTACTCGACGACCAGCGACAACGCCGGTCAGTCCCTGGCCGGGGAGTTCGTGGACCTCGCTGACTCCGTCCAGCAAAACGTTTCGTTCGCGAGCCGCTTTCAAGATCGCCGAGGCGAGCGGGTGCTTCGAGTAGCGTTCGAGACTGCCGATCAATGACAGCGCTTCGTCGATCGAAACTCCTTCGTCGGGGATGATCTCGGTTAGCGTTGGTTGGCCATAGGTCAGCGTGCCAGTCTTGTCAAAGATGGCCGTGCGGCAAGTCTCGATTCGTTCGAGCACTGCCGGGTCGCGGATGATGATTCCACGCCGCGCCGCCAACGAAATCGAACCGATGATCGCCACCGGAATCGCGATCAAGAGCGGGCATGGCGTCGCGACGACCAGCACGGCGAGAAAGCGATGCACGTCGCCACTCAGTCCCCAAGCCAACAGCGCAACCCCGACGGCCAGTGGCGTGTAGAACGCTCCGAGTTGATCGCCCAGCCGGCGCAGTCGCGGGCGACGTTCTTCGGCAGCGTGCATGACGTGCATGATTTGTGCGTACCGCGAATCAACGGCGAGCTTGTCCGCTCGAATCGTCAACGCCGCCTCACCGTTGAGCGCGCCGGAGATCACCGTCGAACCAGACGACTTCGGCATCAGGTACGGTTCGCCGGTCAGGAACGACTCGTCCATCGTGCCGTGACCGTCAATCACCGTGCCGTCTACCGGGCAGATCTCGTGCGGAAAAACGACCAATGAATCGCCGACCGCGACTTGGTCCACGTCGATGTCCTGCATCGCCCCACTCGTTTTTCGATGAGCCTGTGTCGGCATTCGCCGAGCCAGCGCATCGAGCACCGACGACGCGCTCCGCACGGCATACGCTTCCAACGCTTCGCCGCCGGAAAGCATCAGCACGACGAGCGTTCCCGCGAGATACTCGCCCAAAACAATCGACGTGACGATCGAGATCCCGGCCAGCAAGTCCGATCCAAACTGGCGATGCAACAATTTCCAAGTCAGCTCAGCCACTAGCGGCAGTCCGCCGCCCGCCAACGCAACGACCAACGGCCACTCGGCCAACGCGAGCGGGCCGAACGATTCGGACTGCCAGCCACCGAGTCGCAGCACGAGATGCACGGCAATGGCAATCAACGACAACAACGCGATCCATTTGTCGAAGCGATGCTCGTCACCGGGCTGAGACGTTGCCGCCTTGCTGTTGGTCATGTCATCCCCGAGGCACCGAAAGCGGTGATTTTTGTGCGTTATCTTTGGTGTCTTCGCAAAACACAAATGACAAAACACCAAACACAAAAAAGTAGTGCTGACACCCCGCACTCCAAGAAGACTACTCGCGCCATGCTGGCGGCAGATCCTTTTTCGTATCTCGCAGGATTTCGAGGATCGCTTGGCGATCTTCTGCCGAGAGGTGTTGGAAGGTCGAAGACTGATCGACTCCGGTAAGCACTTCGTGCAACTTTCGGAAGACGATCGCTTTCAACTCCGCAGGCAATCCGTCGAACGCTGCCGAGTAGATCAAGTAGCTGTACGGATGCCGGAAGATTCGTGTTTTCAGATCGAAGTCACGCAGCGAGCGGCCTTGCTTGTCGCGCGGTCCGCGAGCGGCAAATTGTTCCGCGAATCCAGAGACACCTTGGATGCGATCAGTCAGCGGGGCCTCATCGACGAACAGAAAGTGTTTCAGAATGAGGTCGGCCGAATGATCGAGCCGCCGCTGAATGCTCTCCGTGCGAGGTGTGTTCGGGTCTTTATCCATTTTGCGTAGGATCTCTTCGTCTCGAAGAGTCAGCTTGGTTTGATAGCTGGCCAGCGTCAGTGCGTTGTGTGCGGGAGACTGATGTTCGAAAACGAGCAGCGAGACGATGTCACTGTGTGGTGTGAGATACGGTGCCACGTTGAAGTGCTTCGAGAGATCCGTGACGTTCGCTCCGGCGTCGACGTCGAATGCCTCCGGTTCGCGCGAACTCTTGGCGATCATGTTTCCCATGTGCCGCTGCTGGCCGTGATGTCCGCTGACGTACCAGCCGCCCCAACGTTGCTTGAGCGGACTTTGCGAAGTTGTCCGATACGTCGTCGTGCTGAGGATCGGATTGCCGACACTGTCGGGAAACACCGACCGGATCAAGTGGCCGGGGACTCCCTGAGTGACGGATGAAGCGTGACACAGGGTGCAAGTGTCGGTGTGCCGCGCGAACTTCGGGTGGTCGACGTCTTCTTGATCCAAGGAATAGAAGACACCGCCGAGTTGCGGATCAACAGCGCTGACCTCGACGACGTCACCATGCTGGCACCAGCCGACGTAAACATCGTCGTTGAAGTAGATGGCTCGCGGCGTGCGCGGGCTGATCCGGTTTCGCTGAAAGCTCGTCTTCGAGAAGACCAGCATCTGCGAAGTCTCTGAGACCCCCAGCGACTTCAAAACGGACGCGAGGTAGCCGCTCTTATCGTCGAAGACGAGCTTCTCTTCGTCAGCATCTAGCCGCTGTTGCAGCTTGTTGATTGGATCATTCAACGGTGCTTTGAGGTAGTTGATCGGTTCTCGCTCGATGTCGAACTGTGCGGAAACGGACACCGGGGCGAGCAGAGTCGCGACCGCGAGAAATTGCAAAAACAGGCGGGCCATGAGATGGGCTTTCGCAGCAGATGGTGTTTGAGGATTCGTCCGTTGCGAGATTCGCAAAGCGTATGCCACATGAGCGTCGCTACCTCGCGGAGCGAAGCGGCTAGATTCCTTGAGCCACGGAATTCAAACACGGTGTGTCAAGTTTGATGAGCCGGCACGCGCTAGCGTCCGGTTCGGAAGGTCAA
>JAYVQJ010000971.1:0-4490 GCA_043777235.1 Planctomycetia bacterium | reverse complement strand
GCAGATGCGTTGCCCCTTCTTGGCCTCAACGATGAAGTAATCAACGTCTTCGCCGCCGATGCTGCCGACGACCGTTTGATTCAGCGTGATGGGCTGCGGCTGATCGAAGAGTGAGTTCGGTTCTTTCTCATCCACCTGCGGCAACGCTCCGATGTAAAACGTGCGATAGTCCGAGATGCCTGTCTTCGTCCGCACCTGAGCGACATGCTCGCCGAGCCGGCAATCGGGCGCGATCTTGACCGTCGCCTTGCAGTTGTTGGCGTCGATGGTCTCGACTTTCACAACCTCGAAGCCCGGCGAATAAAAGAGAATCTGTTCGCCATCCCCAAGCTGCGACCCGCTGAAGGTCAGCACCGCTTCGGTGCCTCGCTGAGAACCGCGCGGATTGATGATGCTCAAGCGCGGCGACGCGGCGAAGGCGGTGGTGGAAACAACTGTCAGGAACAAAGCCAAAGCGAATCGTCGAAACATTGCAGTCCCCAGTAATTTCTGAATGGCAAACATGACTAGAAGTCTCCTCGTCGCAGGAGTCGCTTGCGAATTTTGATTTGAGCGTCTGAGTTCATCTGAAGCAGCCGAACGGTTACTCGGCCAGTTGGAGTCCGACCAACGATTCTGGCTTCGTCAATCTTGAAATGATCGGCCCAAATCTGTTGCCTCGGATTAAACAACTCCACGACATCGTTGGTTGCCAAGTCGATGCTGGTCAGGTTTGGTCCTTTGTGCAAATTGCATTGCGGACAGGCCAGCGCCAAATTGTCGGGCGAATCATCCTCCAAATGCTGTTGGGCTCGAATGTGTTCCATGTGGAAGGTGAGAAACGGTGTCGCGAGTTGTGGCATCCCACAGTATTCACAGCGATCCGAAGCTCGCTGCCGAACAAGTTGGCGAGTCGTGGCATCCATCACGCGGCACTGGTGGCCTCGACCATTTCACGAGCCCGAAGCTGAAGTAACGTCACAAACTGTGAAAAGTGAATGATCTCCTCGTAACGCGTTCGCTCATCATCTGTGAGCGTTCCTGCATTGGCTTTGTCAGCGAGTTGATCGACTTCGGCTTGCAAGTCTGCATCAGCTCGCAAGGCCATGATTTGCTGGGCCGTATCGAGAGTGAGACAGTCTTCCAACGGCGCTAACAGCCGTTCGATTGTCGTCTTCGGTTCGGCGAGGATCATGGCGAATTCCTTATGAACTCGATCACCCGATAGCCGCAGAGGACGCTGAGTTTCGCAGGCTGATGCCGTGCGGACCCTGGCGTCCTCTGCGATGAATCAATTCCAATTAGGCGAGCAGTTCCTTGCGAACTTTGCCGCCATCGACAATTTCAATCGGACGATCGCCGGGGGCCATCAGTTCCTTGTCGGCGACGATGCCCAAGCAGTGGTAAATCGTGGTTGCCCAGTCTTCGACGTTGAGGGCGTCTTCTTCCGGTTCGCTCGCGGTCGAGTTCGATGAGCCGTAGACGATACCAGGCTTAATTCCGCCACCAGCGAGGACAACGCTGAAGACTTTCGGCCAGTGATCGCGGCCTGCGGTGGCGTTGATCTTCGGAGTTCGGCCGAATTCAGAAGCGATGCAGACCAGCGTGTCTTTCAATGTCCCGCGGCTATCGAGATCGCGGATGAGTTGAGCATACGCCTGATCGAACGCCGGCAACTGGCTGCGGATGCTGCCGTTGATGTTGTCGTGCATGTCCCAGCCGCCGTAGGTCAACGTGACGAACCGCGAACCGGCTTCGACTAATCGGCGAGCCATCAACATGCGTGAGCCGGCCGTATTGCGACCGTAAGCATCACGCATCGCTGCCGGTTCGGCGTCGATGTTGAACGCTTCGCGAGCGTCGGGCGAACTGACGAGTCCGTAGGCTCGTTGATAGAACGTATCCACTGCTTCGAGCGAGTCGGACTTCTCCTTCTCTTTGAAGTGATAGTTCACCGCGTCGAGAATATTGCGACGACGAGTGAATCGGACATCATCGACTCCGCCCGGCAACTTCAGGTCGCGGACGGTGAAGCCGTTCGCGGCCGGATCGGAACCGAGGCTGAACGGCGCGAACGACGAACTGAGATAGCCGGTGCCGGCGAACTCATTCGGTTGGCTCGGAATGCAGACGTACTGCGGCAGGTTCTTGCGTGGGCCGTATTCGTGTGAGACCACGCTGCCCATGCTGGGGAACTGCAACGCGGGGCTGGGACGATAGCCCGTGAACATGTTGTGCGTGCCACGCTCGTGAGCGGCTTCACCGTGCGTCATCGAGCGGCAAATCGCAATCTTGTCGGCGATCGTCGCGGTCTGCGGCATCATCTCATTGATGAACACGCCGGAGACCTTCGTTTGAATCGAATTCATCGGGCCGCGATATTCGATCGGAGCATACGGCTTCGGATCGAACGTCTCTTGATGAGCCGCACCGCCGGGCAGATAGATAAAGATGACCGACTTGGCGGTCCCTTCCTTGGACTCGTACTTCTTGATGTCAGCCTTGGCTTTCATGGCGAAGTAATCGGCGAGCGTCAGGCCGATGCCTCCGCAAAAGCCAACATGCAGAAAGTCACGACGCGAGGGATGCATTCCCATGGGACTCGGCTCCTTGGTCAAAGTGTCAAGCGGTCTGCTTGACCGGAACGGGAAAGTGGCTGCGGATAGCGGTTACAAAATTCGGTCGGAAGGTTCCGGCCGTGATTCGTTTTGGAGGGGCGACCGCGTCAGTCTGTCGGCTTACGGAAGGTCGAATGAGGCAGGTTGCGGAGACCGAGCAGTTTGGCGGGAGGTCGCGGGGTGTTGTCGATCGTATCGGCAGACACCCATCAGTCGGGCGATAGTGGAACGTCCGGCCCCCCAAAATGTCAACGGGGAGCCGTAAAACTTTACCACATCTCGCCGAGTCTGCCGGAGCCGAATTGTGCGATCGGCACAGGTTCCTGTTGAGCCGATTCTGACGGCGATACGATCCGCCGATCTCTTGGGGCACGTTTTCAACGTGCCGACTTTTGGCGCTGATGGACGGGCACGTTGGAAACGTGCCCCACGTTTGGATGAGCAGCATGATCTTCGTTTTGGATAACTACGACTCCTTTACTTACAACCTCGTGCAGCGTCTTGGTGAGATCGACAAGTCTCTGCGGATCGAGGTGGCTCGCAACGACCAGGTCACGATCGAGCAGATTGAGCATCTCAAACCGGATCGCATCATCGTGTCACCCGGCCCGTGTACGCCGGCGGAAGCGGGCATCTCGCGCGAGTTGATCAAGTACTTTGCCCCGAAGTTGCCCGTGCTCGGAGTTTGTCTGGGACATCAAAGTTTGGGTGATGTCTTCGGTGGACAAGTCTTGCGAGCGCGCCGGCCGATGCACGGTAAGACGTCGATGATTCATCACAACGAACGCGGAGTCTTCGCGGGATTGCCGAATCCGTTTGAGGCGACCCGCTATCACAGCCTGATCGTGCCAGAAGAGACGTTGCCGCCGGAGTTGGAAGTCACAGCGTGGGCCGAACCCGAATCTCCGGGTTTGCCGCGTGAAATCATGGGGTTGAAGCACCGCGATTATCAAACTCACGGAGTGCAGTTTCATCCGGAAAGTTATCTGACCGGCGAGCACGGCATTCGATTGCTTCGGAATTTTCTGGCTCTGACGTAGGCGGTCATGGGCACTCAAGACGCTGTGGACTGGCCGCTCTTCACCTGGCTGCGGATGCCTGGATTCGAGGTGACGTTCGGCGTGCGATTGGATGACCTCGCGTGCATGTTGTTGGCACCGACGGCAATCGTCATGTTGCTGGTTCTGTCAGTTTGGCCCAAGGGCCAATCAAAAGCTTGGCTGTGGCTTGCCTGCTTCGGAGTGCTTCTGGCCAATGTCGCGGGCAACTTGGGGCAGTTGTTTTTCGGTTGGACGTTGTCGGCCTGGGCGAGTTCGGAGATGGCTCGGCGGACGGTCGAGAAGGGACAGGTGTTGCGGCCGGTGTGGCTGATGCAGCGAGTCTCAGACATCGCGTTGCTCGGAGGCTTTGGGCTGGTCTGGATGCACTTTGATTCGGCATCAATGCAATTCTCCGCTTGGACTCCGGGAGCGATCGCTGTCCTTCGGCCGGAACTTATTGAGAGCATCGCGCTGTGCGTGTTGATCGGAGTCATCGGCCGATGTGCTCAGTTGCCGCTCACGATCTGGCTGGAGACCGAGTCGGGGTTCGCGGCGCGATCGGGAAACTCGATGACGAAACTTGCTGATGAAATGGTGGGCGTGTGGAACGTTCCCGTTGGGCATCAAGTGGCGGAGCGGTTGCAGTCTGATCCTCAGGAGCGCTGGCATGAGGCTGACGGAGATTCGACTCCTGCAACGGTCCTCGCGTGGTGGTTGTGTGCGGCCTTCCTGCCGGTCGGGATCGGATTGCTGGTGCGATTCGAGCGGCTGTTTGCGGCCGCGCCGCACACGCGGTTGCTGATGGTTGCGGTCGGTGCCTTTACGCTGCTGATGTGTTCGGCGAACGCAGTCG
>JAYVQJ010000970.1:0-4496 GCA_043777235.1 Planctomycetia bacterium | reverse complement strand
GGACAACGTGCCGTGAACCGGTTCGCTCAATCGGCCGTCGAAACGCAGATCGACCGCGTCTGCGGGACGATGTCTCATTCACTTGGCGGTCGCAGGGTGGCAGTGAGTGCTATGTCGTCGATGACGACAGCCGGCATGCGTTCTATACGGTCGGGGTTCCCGAATACACGTTCTTGTCGTTGCTCGACGGCCGCACGACGGTCGGAGACGCGATCACTCAGACCGTCAGCGTGCTGGGTCGCGATGCGCTCGACGACCAACAAGCGGCGATCATCTGTCACTGGCTGTCCGAGTCGAAGTTGCTCGTGCCTGAAGGATCGGGTCAAGAAAGTGACAAAGCGAAACAAGCCGACGCGGCGCGCGCGGCAAAGCGGATCAATCCGCTCAGTCTGCGACTGCCGCTGGGATGCCCGCAGCCGTTGCTGACGTTCTTGAACGGCCTGATCGGTGGGATGTTCAGCCTTCGCGGACTGTCGATCTGGTTGACAGTGTTGTTGGTCGCGGCGTGGCAACTCGCGCCGCACACCGAGCAGCTCTACCGCGAGTCGGCGATGATCTTGTCTCCGCACAATTGGCTGTGGATTGGGCTGTGGGGGTTGGGCCTGAAATTGATTCACGAGACTTCGCACGGTCTCGCCTGTCAGCGATTCGGTGGCCGAGTCCGTGAGGCGGGGATCGTCTTCATGTTGCTCGCACCGATTCCGTATGTCGATTTGACCTCGACGTGGCGATTGCCGAAGTGGCGTCGAATCGTGACCTCGGCGGCGGGGATGTTTGCCGAACTGCTGATCGCGGCGATCGCGGGCATTCTCTGGGCGAACTCAACCGACGACCTGTTAAGGCAACATTTTCTGCAACTGATGCTGACGGCCAGCGTCGTCACGCTGCTGTTCAACGCGAACCCGCTGATGCGATTCGACGGTTACTACATTCTCGCGGACGTGCTGGAGCTGCCGAACCTCGCAGTGCATGGCCAGCAGTTGGTGATTCATCACGTGAAGCGCTGGCTGCTGGGAGTTCGCAATTTATCATCGACGTGGCCGGAGGGACGGACGTGGCTGGTTGCGACGTACGGCGTGCTGTCGGCGATCTGGCGAACGGTCGTCAGTGCGTCCCTGATCGTGGCGGCGGCCGTGTGGTTTGAAGGAGCGGGGATCGCGCTGGCGGCATGTGCTCTGGTCGCGTGGTTCGTGCATCCTCTGTGGCGCGGCCTGCGATATGTGCTGTTCGGTTCGCGGTTCGAGCATCCTCAGCGAACGCGGTTCGCGGTGATCACGACCTGCGCCGCCGTGAGCATCGCGTGGTTGCTGACTTCGGTGCCGGCGTGGCATTCGATCTCGCTGCCGGGCGTCGTCGAATCGGTCGATGCCTCAACGGTGCGCGTCGAGTCGCCGGGATTCGTCGAAGAAGTTTTTGTTGCGTCGGGACAACTGGTGCGCGAGGGGGATCGACTGGTGCGGCTGAGCAATGACGATCTCGATACGCAGCGCCGGCAATTGGTCGTTGAAATCGAACGCTCTGAGTTGCGCAGCCGAACGTTTCAGCAAGAGGGGGAACTCGCCGCGCGGCTCGCCGAAGACGACAACCGTGACGGCTTGCGAACCAAGCTCGCGGAACTGGACCGGTCCTGCGAGCTGTTGCTGATCCGCGCTCCGTGTGCCGGTTTGGTGTCGGCTGCGGACTTGGATTCGCTTCGCGGGAGTTACCTCTCGGCCGGCCGAGAACTGCTGGTGATTGGCGATCCCGAGGCGAAAGAGATTCGAGTGCTGATCTCGCAAGAACGATTCGAGGCGGCGGCACACAGTGTGGCTCATGTCGTTCGTGTGCGACTCGTCGATGACGGCTTAGCAACGACCGGTACGCTGCAAAGGCTTGAACCGCGAGCGACCGTGTACGCGCCGCATCCCGCTTTGTGTGCGAGCGCCGGCGGACCGATCGCGATCAAGTTGGCTCAGAATGGCACGGCGACACGGAACCGCGATTCACAGGAACTCTTGGAGCCGCATGTCGTCGGCTATGTGTCGCTCGATGGAGAAACGAGCCGAACGCTCGGCCCCGGTCAGCTTGCGAACGTCTTCATCGCCGAGTCACCGCGACCGCTCGGCCACTGGCTGCTCGAACGGGGCGAGCGCTGGCTCACAACCAAACGCGACCGCTGGATGGGCCGACCTCGCGAAGAGCGCATCGCTCAAGTCCCCTCGCCGTTCCGGCGATTTGAGACGGAACGTGGTCCGACACGGTTGGCGAAACAAACAACGTCGGATCGTGCGGTCGAGTGACATTCACTTTCGAGCAGACAGTGTGGCGCGACGCTCCGCGTCGCGAACTCACGACGCGGAGCGTCGTGCCACATTACGGTGCCAAAATAATCGCTATTTCTTCTTCCGCGCGATCGCTTCGACGAGCGCCTTGCCCATGTCGGCCGGGCTGCGGCTGACGACGACTCCGGCCGCTTCGAGAGCGGCGATCTTTTCCTCGGCCGTGCCGCTGCCGCCGGAGATGATCGCTCCGGCGTGACCCATGCGCTTGCCAGGAGGTGCCGTTTGGCCGGCGATGAACGCGGCGACCGGCTTCTTGATGTTGGCCTTGATGAATTCGGCCGCTTGAATTTCGGCGTTGCCGCCGATCTCGCCGATCATCAGCATCGCTTCGGTTTGCGGGTCCGCCTCAAACAGCGTCAGCGTGTCGATGAAGTTCGTGCCGATGATCGGGTCGCCGCCGATGCCGATCGCGGTCGATTGGCCGAGTCCGACATTGCCGAGCTGCCACGCGGCTTCGTAAGTCAGCGTGCCGCTCTTGCTGACGAGTCCCACCGGGCCGGGCTTGTGAATGTAGCCGGGCATGATGCCGATCTTGGCGATGCCAGGTGTGATGATGCCGGGACAGTTTGGACCGATCAGCCGGCTCTTCGGAAACTTCGTGGCGAGCACGTTCGCCGTGCGAACCATGTCGAGCACCGGGACACCTTCGGTGATTGCAACGATCAATGTGATCCCGGCCGCAGCCGCTTCGAGGATCGCGTCGCCGCAACCTCCCGGCGGCACGAAGATCAGCGAGCAGTTCGCCCCTGTTTTCTTCACGGCTTCGTCAACCGAATCGAAGACCGGGAAGCCATCGACCTCGGTCCCTCCCTTGCCGGGCGTGACGCCGCCGAAGAACGGAGTGCCGTAAGCTCGGCACTGCTGCGAATGGAAGAGTCCGGTCTTGCCCGTGATGCCTTGGCAGATCACACGCGTGTTTTTGTCAACGAGAATGGACATGGTGGTTGAGTTCAGGGGTTAGGGTTGTTCGTAGTTCCGCCTTTAGGCGGCAATCTGTTGTTCGTCGTTGTTCCGCCTAAAGGCGAGACTACGAACTTACGCCTTCAATGTCGCGACGACCTTCTGAGCCGCATCGGTCAGGTCTGTCGCGGCGATGATTTTTCGGCCGCTGTCGGCGAGCATTTTGCGGGCGATTTCGACGTTCGTGCCTTCGAGTCGCACGACGAGCGGGACGGTGAAGCCGACCGTGTCGTAAGCCGAGAGCAGCGCGGTCACGATCGTGTCGCACTTCATGATGCCGCCGAAAATGTTGACGAGTACCGCCTTCACTTTCTTGTCGGCGAGGATGATGCTGAACGCCTCAGTGACTTGGGCGACGTTCGCGCCGCCGCCGACGTCGAGGAAGTTGGCTGGCTCGCCGCCGTGCAGTTTGATGAGGTCCATCGTGCTCATCGCGAGGCCGGCTCCGTTGACCAGACAGCCGATGTTGCCGTCGAGAGCCACATAGCTCAGCCCCGTATTGCCGGCGCGGACTTCGGATTCGTTCTCTTCGCTGAGGTCTCGCAGTTCCGCGAAGTCCTTGTGGCGGAACATCGCGTTGTCATCGAACGTCACTTTCGCATCGAGTGCGACCAACTCCCCTTCGGCCGTGACGACCAGTGGGTTGACTTCGGCCATGCTGCAATCGTTCTCGACGAAGAACTTGCAGAACTTCGGCAGGAAGCTCTGAGCACTCGTGACCGCCGCCCCGCTCAGGCCGAGCTGATACGCCAATCGCCGAGCTTGATACGGCTGCAAGCCGTAGCCGCTGTCGAACGGCTCCTTGAGAATCTTCTCTGGCGAGTGATGCGCGACCTCTTCGATCTCGACGCCACCTTCGGAGGACATGATCACGACCGGCGATCCGGCTTCGCGATCGACGATCACAGCGAGGTACAGCTCGCGAGCGATGTTCAATCCGCCCTCAACATAGATCGTGTTGACCTGCTTGCCTTCGGGACCGGTTTGAATCGTGACCAGCGTGTTGCCGAGCATCCGCTTCGCGTTCTCGCGAGCTTCATCCGCGGATCGAACGAGCTTGACGCCCGGTTGATCGGGCTGCTCTTTGAAGCGTCCTTTGCCTCGGCCGCCAGCGTGGATTTGCGACTTCACCACGGCGATCGGTCCGCCCAATTGCATGAACGCTGCGGCGGCTTCATCGGGGGTCCGAGCGACGATCCCTTTGGGTGTGGCGAC
>JAYVQJ010000969.1:0-4499 GCA_043777235.1 Planctomycetia bacterium | reverse complement strand
CTCTGGCCAGCGTGCTGTCGGTGCTGCCGATCGGTTCGGCGGCACCGCCGCAGAGTCCTCAACCAGAGGTCCAATTCTTGCCCCCGCTGCCGGCACCTAGTGACGACGAAAAAGAAGAGAAACCCGTCGATCCTCCACCGAAGCCAGTGCCGCCAGAAACAGATCCGCCGAGCGACTCTTCCGTCGGCAACTTGTTGAGTCCACCTGGTTCAACGGCTGCAACCGGTCAAGACCCAATGCCAGATCAACCGCCGGGACCGAGTAGCGACACGTCGCAGTCGTCCGTGAGTTCGCTGCTCGGTCAGCTTTCTCAAGCGCAGGAACGGGCCGCGCAGAGTGCCGCACCGGCGACAACGGGACTCGATGCAACGACTCAGTCATCCAATTCCGCAGTCGAGACAACGGAATTTCTACGAGAATCGAGTGCAGCCACCAGCATCGCTCGCGCGAGGCGGTCAGCGGTGTCGATGCAGCCGGTGATTCGGGGTTATCAGCAATCTCAGATTTACGCGCAGTATCAAGGAGCCAACTTCGTTCCCACACGTGCGGACTGGGATTCGATCCTCAGCAACATCGACCCCGGAGTCATTAGCAACTTGATCATCATTCCGGGGCCATACGGAGTGAAGTACGGACCCGGCTTGTCGTTCATCGACATCGTGGCGACTCCGACACCGCGCTACGCAATTCCGGAGTTCCATTCGCAAACGAATGTGCTGGCTCAATCGAATGGCCAGCAGCTTTACGGTCGCGAGATGTTCTTCGGTGGCGGCTCAGATTACGGCTTTCGATTCAGCGTTGGGCAGAAGACGGGCAACGACTATCGGTCGGGGAACAACACCAGCATCCCTGCCTCGTACAACGTGCGTGACATCGACCTTGCCGTTGGATTTGACTTCAACAACTTCACCAAGTTGGAGCTGGAATATCTCACGCAAGACATGACCAACACGGAATTCGCCGGGCTGATTTTTGACGCGAAGTTTCGGAAGACCGATGCGCTCTCGGCGCGGCTGACGATTGATGAGCCGGGCAGCATCCATTGGCTCGCGGAAACGTGGTTCAATCGCTCGTCGTATTCCGGAGACAACCTGAACGCGAGCAAGCAGTTCTTCTACCAGAATACGTTTCCGTTCAACTCGCCGTTTCCGGCTCCGAATCCGTATCCGCACGTGTCGTTTACCGGATTCACGACGGGACAAACCACGAACTCAGGCTTTCGCATTGCGCCGACCTGGGGCGAGAAAAATGAATTGCAGGTCACGGCGGGCATCGACTTCCATTACATCGCGCAGCAAATCGACGAGCTCGACAAGTTCGAGAATCCGGTGATCTCCTACACTGCTGGCGCTTACGACAATTTTCCGGTCTTACCCGCGAAGTCGTATGACCCCGGGCTGTACTTCGAACTCAAGGCCCCGATCGAGGATGATCTGACGCTGACGACCGGAGCACGCATCGATCTGGTCTCGAGCAATGCCGACGGCAAACATCGAACGATTGCGCCGGATGGGACGACGCCGCAAATCGTCGATCTGAACGGCCATGTCAAAAGCAGTTACGAAGAGATTCTCGGTGGTCCGCTTAATCGTCGCGACGTGCTGCTCGCCGCGTTTATTGCGGCAGACTTTCGGTTGACCGAAGAGTTGCAACTGCGAGCCGGTTTCGGACACGGCGAGCGAGCGCCCAATGCCACTGAGCGATACTCCTATTTCCCGTTCATGACTGTTCTGCAAACGCCGGGCAATTCACCCGGCGGCGATCCCAATCTGAAACCAGAAAAGTCGAATCAGTTCGATCTCACGCTCATCGGAAACTATGACAACGCGCGGTTCCAGATTTCTGGCTTCGCCAGCTTCATTCAGGACTACATCTCCTACGCCACCTATGCGTTTCCCGTCGTGCCACCAGACATCGCTTATCCCGTGCTGCATTACGCGAACACCAACGCCACGTTGGCGGGAGGCGAGGCGGCTGGCGAGTACGACATCACCGAGAATTGGTCCCCGTTCTTTAACCTCAGCTATGTTGATGGTCGCGATCAGAGTCGCCACATGCCGCTTCCCAGCATCTATCCGTTTCAATCACGCATGGGAATTCGCTGGCATGATCAGACCCGAAAAAAGTACGGCATCGAATTGTCCGGTCGCGTCGTCGCCGCACAGCATCGAGTGGCCAGTTTTTCTGATGGAGCGGGGACGTCCTACGACGAACCACGCACGCCCGGATTCATGACGTTTGATCTGCGCGGCTATTGGCAGGTCAACAAGCACCTGAAACTTAACGGAGGCGTCGAAAACTTTACCAATAGAAACTACCTCGAAGCGCTTAGCGTTCACGATCCGAGAGTTTACGAACCCGGCACGAACTTTTTCCTCGGCGGCCAATTCGATTATTGAGTGCCGGCGGAATGAAGAAGACGTCCCCCAAAAAGGTTCCAACGGCGAACTCGATTCCTTGAGCCCGAAAGGAACGCGATCGCGTCCCGTTCAGTTCAAAGACAACCGGACGCTAGCGCGTACCTGCTGATGGTCTGAGGTGGAGCCTCGCTCGTCATTGAAGCTCACAGCGGCGTGTCGTACTTCTTCGAAAGTTGCGAGCGCATGGAGGCGATTTCGCCTTGCAGCAAGTCCCAAACTTGTTGGCGATCTTTTTCGGCGTCGGCGATGACCTTCGCTTGTCGAGCTTCGACTTCGGCGAAGTTGTTTTTGTAGTCGACTCGGTTTTGAGCGAAGGCATAGCCAGCGCCGTAACTAACACCGGAACCCCAACCGCCGGTGTTGTAGTAGTTCTGCGGATAGACGTAGGTTTCCTGCTTCTTGGAGAACTCCAAAGCTTTGACATCAAGCGGCACTCCGCGCAGCGAGCGGGCGATGGCTCGCAGCTTCGTGCTGACGCTGGCGGAGTAATTCAGCACATCCGCATCGACATCGCGGCTCGGCAATTGGCTGATGTTCTTAGCGGAAGTCTCGAACCAATGTGCTGACGAGGTGTAATCCTTGGCCTTGCGAGCTTGCTTCTCCAAATCATCGAGTTGCCTGCGGATCGAGTTGTAGAACCGCACCGTGGCATTTTGCTGAGCCTGCTCCGGTGACGAATCGCTGCCGGTCGAGCCGTCGTCAAGGTGTCCGACCGACGGCTGAATCAACGAGATGATGCGTCGGAAGCTGGGCTCTGAAAGAGTTGATTGAAAGGTGACGGACTTCTCGCCGATCTCCACTTTGGCATCGAGCAGTTCGTCAACGAGCACGCCGTTTTTCTGGAAGGCCGCCAGTGCGATGCGCGGCAGAAGGCGGGCTTGCGATGCGACTTCATCTTGGAAGTCGATTCGCAGCGTTCCTTCGATGGTCTCGCCGACTTCGATGCTGACTCGCAGGCCACGCAGGCCGACGGCCAACTTGGCGAGTGCGTCGAGGTCCACACTCTCGCCCTTTAGCGCCGGCGAGTTCTGCAACCGCAATTTCGCGTCGTCGAATTGCAAAACGTCTTGCAGGTCCAGAGCGAGGTGATATTGGCCTTTCGGATCGGTCACGGCTTCGAGCAAGTAGTCCGAGATCGTCGGTGTCGCGACGTTGCGAGTTCCGCGCAACCAGCGCGCGACATCTTGGCGGTTTTGATGATTCGTGACCGCGAGCGTCTGCGGTTTCAGTTCGACGAAGCATGTTTGCCGTTCGGTCGCTACGAGCGAGCATCCCTCCAATTTCTCCAGCGGAGCGGATTCTTTGTCGGCCAGCTTCTTCATCGAGAACGGTTGCTTGAGCCGCACGACGCCGAGTTCCCAGTCGGCACTGATCGAATCGGGATTGATTTTCGCCGCGAGCACCGATGTTTGAACGGTTGGAGGAAACGCGACCAAACCGTTGGCGTAGTCGGAGTAGTAGCTGCGACTCCAACTTTGCTTCAGTCCGAGTTTGCTTTTGAACAATCCCTCGACATCCACGACGGCCACTGCGTTGGCTGACGAAGGGACTCGTACGAGCAGATCATTGGTTTTGTCCGCAGCGTGCGACAGCGAAGCCGTCAATGCGACTGAGAGGCTCAGGAATGAGGTGAAACTTGCGCGAAGAATTCGTTGCTTTAACATGTGGCCTATCTCCTTGGAACGTGAGCCAACCGCAAAGTGAACCATCGAGCGAGTGGCGTACGTGCTTGTTGACAGGAATCTCGCTCCGATTCGCAGCGTCATTCACATCGACGCGCCAGGTTTCAGCAGTCCACACTGTTACTCGCAATCAACTTTACCCAACAAAAATGAAATGCAATGACTTGTGTGGCCGACGCAGCAAGCGTCGGCTCGGACGCTGATGATGTCCACCACGAGAAATCGCAAACAACAAGGCAACCAGGAGACCACCACATGCGCACTCATTTCGTGATGGCCATTTTCGGAGGCTTGGCGATTGGCCTCGTCATTTCACAAATGTCGGTGACTCGACCGGCTCAGTCCCAAGAGAGCAAGGCCGCCAAGAAACCGGCGGACGCGACGGAGGTGGATCGGC
>JAYVQJ010000968.1:0-4499 GCA_043777235.1 Planctomycetia bacterium | reverse complement strand
GCGCTGCGCTGGTCCCACCCTACATTCATTTGCTCGGTCACTCACTTCGCCGCGCCCAAATTTCTCCACCAGCGAATTTCGTTCGCGCCGCGTTCCGCGCAGGCGATGATGTCGAGCCGGCCGTCCTTGTCGAGGTCGGCCACGATTACGGTCACCGCGTTCGACCAATTCTGTTTGATCGAGTGCTGCTTCCAACTGCTCTTCGGATCGCCGGTGTTCTCGAACCACGCGATTTGCCCGGACGGACTCCAGCCGGTCGCGACGACATCTTGATCGCCGTCACCGTCGAGGTCTCCGGCGACAGCCTCGAAGCCTTGTGGAAACCCACTGGCGATGAGGTGCTTCTTCCACTCGGTTCCCAATCCCGGCTTGCCGACGTTCTCGTACCACGCGACCTGATGCGAATCGGGCGAGTTCGCCGCGACGGGGGCGACCAATCCGAAGGCCATCAGTACGTCGAGGTCGCCGTCACCATCGAGATCAACCGGATGCCCATGCACTGGCGCGACGGCTTTGTCGTCGATGATGTTTTTCTTCCAAGGCTCGGTCGCTGGCTTGCCGGAGTTCGCGAACCAGACGGTTTGATTCGTTGTCCGCGCCGTACCGAGCAGGTCCGGTTTGCCGTCGCGATTGAAGTCGGCGATCGCGATCGTGCGCGTCTCGCCGATATCGGCGGCAATCTCGTGCCGCTGCCATTTGTCGCCGCTGCCGGGACTGCCGATGTTCTCGAACCAATCGAATCGCTTGCCGTTCCAACTCGACGAAGCCACGTCGAGATCGCCGTCCCCATCGAGATCCGCCAGCGCGACGTCGTAAGAACCGGGAACCTCCTTTGGTTGAGCAATGCGATGCAGCTTCCACGGCCGAGTGAGCGACTCGTTACCTGGATTCTCGAACCAACGGATGTCCGACCAGAGATTGTCGACAATCACGACGTCCGGCTTCCCGTCGCGGTTGATATCGCCGACGGCGTGGCGTTCCAGTCGGATCGGCTGATCGGGCTGCTTCTCGTACTTCTGAATGAACGAGTGCTTGAAGATTCCTTTGCCGTCGTTCTGCAACAGATACAGATTGCTGTTCGGCTCGGCGTCGGAACTGGTCAGATCGAGATCACCGTCGCCATCAAGATCGGCCGCCGCGCAGGCATACGAGTACGTGTGGCCGCCAAGCAGCCGCTGCTCCAACAACTTGAGCGGCCCGGCCTCGATCGTCTTCGGTGCTTCGGCCCTCGCATCCGGCTCACCGCGCGGGT
This sequence comes from Planctomycetia bacterium, assembly GCA_043777235.1. Classification (GTDB taxonomy): domain Bacteria; phylum Planctomycetota; class Planctomycetia; order Planctomycetales; family Planctomycetaceae; genus SXKJ01. Next base: position 3,247 of record JAYVQJ010000968.1, on the reverse strand, counting down.
CGAGCAGTGTCGTGATGACCTGAGCGTACACGCGATGACCGAAGTCATTCGGATGATTCACGCCATTCCCCGATTGATCCCAATCCTTCTTGAGTTCCAAGAAGCCTTCCCAGATCGACGTCAGGTCCGCAAGCGCGATTCCCGGTTCGACCAGCTCCTTCAATGCGTCGCGGTACTGTGGGAATGCCTCGTGCTTGAGCCGCGTCCAATCGCGATTGCCAAGCATCGTCGCCACGAGAATGAATTCGCATTCCGGCAGCTTCTCGCGAATCGCCGCGATCATTTGTTTCGTCGTCTCTTGATACGACTGCGGCGTGCGCCCGGCCGAGTCATTCATGCCGAACGCCAAGATCACGAGATTCGGCTTTGCCTCGACGACCTTCTCAATCTGCGTCAGTCCCCAGCCGGTGTCGGTTCCGCCAACCGCGAGATTCTTCATCTCCACCGGATTGCGAAACCGCTCCGCCAATTGCCGCCGCACCAATTCCGGATACGCCGGCTGATACGGAGCCGCATCGGACAACGCCGACGCATTCGCTCCCGCCGAGATACTGTCACCCAGCGTCACGATCGACAGCGGTTGCCGGCTGACCAACCGAGCGACCGATCGAGGCAACATCTTGTGATCGAACTTCGGCACTGGGGCCTTCCACAAATCCGGCGCGTGCCGATAGGTGATGCAGGTCTGCATCTCGGCGTATTCCAGTCGCCCGCCGAAAAAGATCTCGCCGTTGCCGTCTCGATGCGTCAGCTCGTACTTCTGAGTCTTCGCCGGCCTCCGCAGCTCTTGCGGCGTCCGCGACACAATCCGCGAACCGGCCGGCAGCACGATCTCACGCGAGTCCGCCTTCCAGACAAAATCCTTGCCGTTCTCATAGGTCACATCACCCACCGAATTGCGAACCGCCAGCACTTCGCGAATCGGGAACAACACGGACGCTCGCGCCTCGCCGGTCTTGTCGTCTTTGATGAACAACACCGACTCGCCTTCGACGGTGTCACCGTGCCAGAAGGGCCGCAGCAGGTCGGGCGAGTAGTTCCACGTCGGTTTGGCTGGCTCGTCGGCGCTTCCAACACGAAACGTAATCACGACAGAGAACAGGAAACTCAGCAACAAAGTTTGCCACGCATGACGTGCTTGCATTGACCGATACTCCAAGAAAGAAAGTCAAACGGTGAGTCAAGTTGATTGGCTGTGAGAAAAGTAGACGAGTCACTCCGTGACTCGAATTCCGGTCACGGAGTGACCGGTCTACGAACGGAGTGACCGGTCTACGATTAGCCGAACAATTCCACGAGCGGCTCGCCACCTTCGATGATTGGGACCGGTCGGCCGAGGGCATCGTGGATGCGCGTGTCGGGCGAGATTCCCAAGGCGTGAAAAATCGTCGCGCCGAGATTCAGTGGGCTGACCGGTTTGTCCTGCGGATACGCGGCGTCCTTGTCCGAGCGACCGTAGATCGCGCCGCCGCGAATGCCAGCTCCGGCGAGCACAGCCGGGAAACAATAGCCCCAGTGATCGCGGCCCCAGTTTGCGTTGCCGCGTGGAGTGCGGCCCATCTCGCCGAGACATACGACGAGCGTCTCATCGAGCAGACCACGTTGCTGCATGTCTTCCAACAGCGCGGACAAACTTTGATCGAGTCCCGGCAGCAAGTGCTTGCCAACATCCTGCGAGTGAGCGTGGCTGTCCCAACTGTAGCCGTCCGGGCAATCCCAAAGGACAGTGACGAATCGAGCGCCGGCTTCGATCATGCGGCGACCCATGAGCATTGACTGGCCGAACAAGTGTCGGCCGTAGCGGTCGCGAAGCAGCGGCGACTCACGGCGAATGTCGAACGCGGCGCGCATCTTTTCGGAGGTGACGAGGTCCATCGCTCGTTCTCGCAGCCGGCCGAAGTTTCGCACGCCGCGCGATTGATCGAGTTCTCGCCTCGCACTGTCGAACTGCGTCAGCAAACTTCCGCGCTGCGACAACCGATCGAGCGTCATGTCGGCGTGAGATTCGACTCCTTCGACTCGAAACGTCAATTCTTCGTCAGTGCAGTCGCGGAAGTACGGGTTGTCCTTCGCGTCTCGCTTGGCCACTTTTGTCGCCAGTGGGTTGTAACTGTGGCCGAGCCAACCGGCGTACTGACCCGATCGGTCGTAGCCCTGGATGTGTCCCAACCGATTCGGCAAGTAAACAAAACTCAGAAAGTCACGACGCTGATCGGTCGGCCGCTGCGCGTCGGCTCGTTGATCGAGGTACTCGACAACCGAGCCAAACGCCGGCCAATCTTTCTCGGTCGCGTTCACGCGAGCGGGGCCTCGCTCGGCCGGAGGCATTTCGTGGCCGGTCTGAATGATGTGGCAGGCGTTGTGATCGTTCTGCCCGTGAGTCATCGTCCGAATGACAGCAAACTTGTCCGACATCGCCGCCAACTTCGGCAGATGATCGCTGACGAGCAGTCCCGGCGACCGCGACGTGATCGGCTGATACGGCCCGCGAATTTCCTTCGGAGCTTCCGGTTTCATATCCAGCGTTTCGAGCTGACTTGGACCACCGAATAAAAAGACGAACATCACGGACTTGGCTCGCGGAGCAATCACTGATCCCGCTTCTTCCGCCGCCAACAACTTCGGCAAGCTGGTGCCGAGCAGACCTGTGCCCGCCGCGCGAATCACATCGCGCCGCGTCAGGCCACTGCAAACTCGCTGACGAGTCCCTTGGATTGTGAGCATCGGAAAGTCCTCAGTGTTCCGTAGGTCGGCCTTCCCAGGCCGACTCGAACGGGCAAAACACGTCGCTCGGCGAATCACGTCAACCGTTCGTTGGGTCAGCCTAGGAAGGCAAACCTACTCCGTCAAAACCAACTTTCGTTGTCGGTCAAACTCTTGGCGAACTTGCTCGGCCGACAAAGCTCGTTGTTCCAGCCGGACTTCGTCGATCTGGCCGTGAAACCATTGTGTCTTCGAGGCGACGTAATGCCCGAACTCCAGCGGATAGCCGGCAGCAGCCCCGATCGCACCGTCATTGCGCGAGCTTTCGGCGGAGAGTTTTCCGTCGAGATAAATCCGTTTGTGCTTCGCCTGCGGATCGAACACGACCGCGACGAATGACCACGCTTTCGGCAACAGCGGCTGCTTCGCGGCGAGGGTGTCCCAGGCTTTGTCTTCGGCGGTGCGTGTCTCGAACCTCGGAATCGAATCGGTGCCGAGATAGATGTTCCAACCATGCTTCGAGACCAAATAGCCGTTGCCGGTG
>JAYVQJ010000967.1:0-4503 GCA_043777235.1 Planctomycetia bacterium | reverse complement strand
GGGGAGCCGGCACCCGCGCCTGCATGGCTCTCCTCTTGGCCGCGAAGTCTCACGCATTGCTCGACGGCCGAGTCCATGTTTCCGGCGACGACATCCGTGCGATCGCGAAACCGGTTCTCCGTCACCGCCTCGTCACCAGCTTCGCCGCCGAAAGCGACGGCATCACGACCGACCACATCGTCGAAAAGCTGTTCGAGGTCATTCGCGAGCCGGAGTAATTTCCCTTTGGAGTGCGGCGATTCATCGCCGCTTTGAATTGCGGCGGAGCCGCTTTCTTTGGACTCGAATGCCAATTTCGATTTGAGCGCACTAAGAAAGCGGCTTCGCCGCGAAAAGGAAAAGCGGCGATGAATCGCCGCACTCCAAAGGAAGAGTCATGTCGTACCTTGATCCCGCCGGACTGGCTCGCATTGGCAGTCTGGAATTGATTGCCAAGCAAGTCGTCGAAGGTTTTTTGACTGGCAAACATCGCAGTCCGTATCACGGGTTCTCGGTCGAGTATCTCGATCACCGGTCGTACACACCGGGGGATGAGATGCGGATGCTCGACTGGAAGGTCGTCGCGCGCACCGACAAGTACTACGTCAAGCTCTACGAAGACGAGACGAACCTGCGAGCGACGATCCTGCTGGATTGCTCGAAGTCGATGGACTTCGGCAAGGGCGGAACGGCCAGCGATCAAGGGCTGAGCAAGCTGCAATGGGGCAGCTACTTGGCGGCGGCGCTCGCGTACTTGTTGATTCGCCAGAACGACGCGGTTGGGCTGATGCTGTTCGATACGAAAGTTCGCACCTACATCCCGCCCAAGGCGCATCCGACACAGTACCGCCGCATCCTCGATGCGCTCGACGGTGTTGAGGTCGGCGGCGAAACCGACTGCGGCACCGTGTTGCACGAGGCGGCCGAACGAATGAAACGGCGCGGCTTGGTCATCGTCATCAGCGACTTGATCGACAACGAAGACAACGTCGCCAGCGGCCTGCAACACTTCCGGCACAACAACCACGAGGTGATTGCGTTTCACACGCTCGACGACGCGGAACTCAACTTCCCCTTCGAGCGGATCACTCGCTTCCAAGACATGGAAGGTTCCGGCCGAGTCGTCGTGAACCCGAACTCGCTGCGAAAGAAATATCTCGAACGAATCAAGGCGTTCACGAAACGGCTCGAAGACGACTGCCACGAGCGGAAGATCAGCTACAACCTCGCGAACACCAAGGAAGCCTACGCGCCGTTCCTGGCCGCGTATCTCGACAAGCGGCATCGGCTGGGCTGATCGTAGACGAGTCACTCCGTGACTCGAATTTCCGGTCACGGAGTGACCGGTCTACATTTGGCCTCACACCTGCCAGCGGACGTATTTCAGCAGGTCGAGACTCGACAGCTCTTCTTCCAGCTCTTCCGGCGTCACACCGCGCATTGTCCGCGCAACTTCGTCGATCAACAGTTCGCCGAACTTTCGCCGAGCGCGGCTGAGTTGTTTGCGAAACGCCTCGGCGGACAGTTCTTGTCCCGTGATGCTGGAGACTCGAACCGCCAGCATCGTCGAGTCTTCGTCGCCATGTTTCACTGACGTCCGCAAGACGGTGTGAAACAGATTCCCGGGGTTTCGCTGCTCATGCTTTCGCAGCGACAGCCAAGCGTTCTTCATCACGCACTCGCGCCACGAGCGATCCCATGCGCGGTCGGCGACCTGAGCAGCCGGGATCGAAGACAGGTCGGCGATAGTGACTGGCCGACGGTTTTTCTTACGGAAGTAGCCCAAGGCGGCATTTCGAACGACGGTCATCAAGTAGTACCGAAACTTGCCGCGACGTCCCATTCCGTCCGGAAAGCCACGCTCGACCACCTGCAACAGCAGGTCTTGCTCAACTTCGTCCGCGTCGTGTTGGTCGGGGATGAGGGCTTGCAGGTAGGCACGAATCGCCGTGCCGTACCGTTTCACAAACCGCGACGGATCCGCGAGGATCGACGTGTTGGTCGTGATCGCATGAAAATTTCGCTGCAAACCGCTACTGACGACAGATGTCATAACTCTCTCTCAAATGGCCCGCCGAGAGTGCTCCGTGTCAAACAGTCGGCGGAAGTCGAGCTGTGACCGAATGAGCGGGCCATTCTTGCCCTCGAATCGGAGTTGCCGGCTGAAAGTTCCGGTCAGGCCGCTTCCGATGAGTTCGCCTCGCAGATCGCGGAGTACGACAGTTCGATCTCCGCTTCGCCGTTGCTCGATTCCCGTTTTAGATCAACTCGCATTCCGTAGGCGTAGACGACGGACAATTTCCAGCGGGCCGGTTCCTCGCCGACGATCTCGCATTCGACCTGCGGCACGGCGGCGAACGGTGGGCTAAACGGGATGTGAATCGAAGCGGCCTTTTGGCCCGACACGAAGGGGACACGAATCGCTCCCTCGATCTGATCGACTCCATCAGGCAATGCCTGCCGCGTCATCCATTGAGTCGTCGCCTCATCGGTTCGTTCGTCATCGACAACAGGCTCGAAGACGGACAAGTCGGATAGCTCAGTCGCCGTAGCCCGGACGCCCACGTCCGGACGATCGGACGTGGGCGTCCGATCTACGGACTCGGTCGATCGATTGGATTCACTAACCCGACGCGTGAGCGAGGGGGTGTCTGCAACGCTCCCTCGCTCACGCGTCGGGTTAGTGTGAGTCAGCGCGAGTCCAACCACCGACAGCGCGGCGATACCAAACAACCAACCGCGAGCGAGCGGCGAATCGGACGGCAACAAGGCGACGCCGCTCAGGCATGTCGGCAACCACGCGACGGCCGCTGCGATTTGGACGGATCGAAGTGACTGCTCAACGCTGCCGCGCTGTCGAAACAACAGCCAGCCGATGCTGCTCAGCACGGTCATCAGCGAACTCACCACGACGCACGGCCACACCGACGCAACACCGTCGATCCCGCCTGTCACGCGACGCGACAGCAACAAGACCGCCACGACGATCAAGCTGCTCCAAATCAAGACAGCCGCTTGGCGATTCCGTTCGGCTCTCGTCATATCAGCGATCCTTCGCTGCGAGGAAGAGTCTTCTTGTTTAACCCCAACGCCATCGGCGTGGGCGCGGGCTTGGGCGCGCATGCCGTTGGCGTAGCGGTTAAACCCCAGCCGCGCGCTTCAGCGCCTCGGCCTTATCGGTCTTTTCCCAAGTGAAGTCCGCGTCACTCTTGCCGAAGTGGCCGCCGTGCGCGGTCTTGCGGAAGATCGGACGGCGGAGTTGCAGGGTCTCGATGATCGACTTCGGGGTCATCGAGAAGTTGTCCCGAACAATCGCCGAGATTTTTTCTTCGGCGATCTTGTTCGTGCCGTTCGTATCGACGCAGACGCTGACCGGCTCGGCGACGCCGATCGCATAGGCGAGTTGCACTTCGCATTCGGACGCGAGTCCAGCGGCGACGATGTTCTTCGCGACGTACCGAGCCATGTACGCGGCTGAGCGATCGACCTTCGTCGGGTCTTTGCCGCTGAAGGCTCCGCCGCCGTGTCGGCCCCAGCCGCCGTAGGTATCGACGATAATCTTGCGGCCGGTCAGACCGCAGTCGCCGTGTGGTCCGCCGACCACGAAGTTTCCGGTCGGGTTGATGTGATACTTCGTGGCGCTCGTCAGCCATTCGGCCGGGACGCTCGGAGCGATGACCTGCGACTTCACGAAGTCGAAGATCTGAGATTGCGAAACGCTCGCGGCGTGTTGCGTCGAGACAACGACGGCGGTGACTCCGACTGCTTTGCCGTCGCGGAACTCGACGCTGACTTGGCTCTTGCTGTCCGGGCGGAGCCAATCGACGACTCGCTTCTGCCGAACTTCGGTCAGCTTGTTGATGATGCGATGAGCCAGCGCGATCGGGACCGGCATGAATTCAGGCGTGTGGTTGCAGGCGTAGCCGAACATCAAACCTTGATCGCCGGCTCCGTCGCGGTCGACGCCCATCGCGATGTCCGGGCTTTGCGAGTGCAACGCGACGAAGCAGCGGAACGTGTCGGCATCGAAGCCAACATCGACGTTCGTGTAACCGATGTCGCGGACGACATCGCGCGCGACTTTGACGTAATCAATCTGCGCCTGCGAAGTGATCTCGCCAGCGAGCACCACGGTGTCAGTCGTGCAAAGCGTCTCGCAGGCGACTCGCGAGCGAGCGTCTTGAGCCAGCAGAGCGTCGAGCACTCCGTCCGAAATTTGATCCGCGACTTTGTCCGGATGCCCCATGCTGACCGATTCGCTGGTGAAGATGAAACTCGCCATTTCGCTTTGATTCCGTTGGTTGCAGAAAAGATCAGGCCGACGACCTCCGTGAGGCATCGCCCAGCCGGCCAAGTCGGGCGGGATTGTAGGTGGGTGAGCGGGATGCCTCAACGCCGGTCGGACAAAGGGGATTTTCACGCGAAGGCGCGGAGACGCGAAGTGGTCGATGGCCTTCTTCGCGTCTCCGCACCTTCGCGTGAGACTGGAGCCTGGGGACCATCCGGCATAGCCTGAAGCTGTCG
>JAYVQJ010000966.1:0-4509 GCA_043777235.1 Planctomycetia bacterium | reverse complement strand
CAACCCCCGCGAACGCGCCGCGCGGCTAATTCTGGGACTTCGTATTACTTGAGTCCGGTGCTGAATTGAGTGGCCCGCATTCAGCACCGCAGACTCCGAGCAAACCTCGCGATCGACGAACCGCGAACTCAGAGGGGAATACCTGAGGGAGCGAAAGTAATCGCATCCAAAAAAGTCACAAGGGAACCCGCCGCTGAAGAGGCATTGGTTGCGACAAGAGGCAACAATTTTGACAAGCCACCGCGATGACGTATGCCCGTCGAACCTTGATCGACACGGTTCGGTCACATTGATTCGGCGGGTGTGACAATCATTGCTGACATCGCCATTAGCCGCAGGGCGCTAGCCCCGGTTGGCTGTTCTCGAACCGGACGCTAGTGCGTTTCGGCTGATCCCAGCCAGAAATTCTTGTCGCACTCGATTCGGTACAGATCGAAGCAGGCGATTGCACTTGCAATCCGTGGGTGTCAGGAAGTCCGAAGATCTAATCTCTGATCCACTCATCAAGCCGCACGGCGCGTTGCTTCTGCCGCTGGTCGGACATTCGCGTTTGCCAGTTCGTGCCAAAGATCGCGATATCGCTGGACGATCTGATGGATGTCATATCGTTCGACGACTCGACGCCGAGCCGCATCACCCAACGCAATCCGCTCGGCTTGCGGCATCTGCAAAAGCTCTGCGATCGCGTTGCCGAGTCGTTGCGGATTTTGTTTTGGGACGACTCGGCCGGTGTCGCCGATGACTTCCGCGCACTCGCCGACATCGGTCGCGACGCAGGGGACGCCACACGCCATCGCTTCGCCAACGACGTTTGGAAACCCTTCCGTTGTCGACGAGCAGACCAACACATCGAGACTCGCGTCGATGGCCGGCACGTCGCGTCGAACACCGAGCCAATGAAAGCGATCTCGCAGGCCAGCGTCATCGATCCAGCTCCAAAGATCGTTGGCCGAGTAGGTTTGCTCTTCGCCCGCTCCGACGAAGTGGGCGTTCGGAATTTGATCGGCCACAACTCGCGCGGCGCGAATAAATGTCTGATGGTCTTTGTGTTGATGCAATCGGCCGACGAGTCCGACCAGCGGAGTGTCATCGGTGATTCCAAGTTCCGTGCGAATGCGATATCGCGAGTAGGGATCGGGGCGAAGTTCGCTCAGGTCGAATCCGTTGGGGATGACTTCGAGTTTCTCCGGTGCATAGCCGACTCGCAGATGCGCCGCGCGAGCGGCCTCGGCACAGAGCACGATGCGATCCGGAATGAGCCCCGACAGTTGGCCGCCAAGCCACGCGGACCAGCGCATCGAGCGTGAGTCGATCTTGGGATCAAGCGTGCTGTGCCGGATGTTCCAAGCGACCGGCAAGTCGCGCCGCGCGAGTTTCGCGGCGACTCCGCCGAACAAGTTTCCAAGATACATCCAACCTTGAACGACATCCGGTTGAAACCGTCGCAGGTCGCGAGCCAGCGTCAGCAGATGAAACGGATTCGGGACTTTCGGCCTCACGAATTCGTACAGCCGATTCGGGATGCCGAGCTCTTCGAGGTGCTTGGTGAACGGTCCCGGCAGGCCGATCGTGAAGACATGAACGTCGAACTCTTCCGGCCGCAGTCGAGCCAGCACGCGAGCCAGCATCCGCTCAGCCCCGGCGAGGACGATGGCGTTGATGACCACTGCCAGTCGTACACGCTGCATTGCCGGCCAAACCTTTCGAGTTCCGCTCAGGAAGACTTTGACGGGCGGCTTGTAGCAGACGGGGGGAAAAAGCCTCAACGCGAGTCGCCAGCGAGCGGCCTTTCGGCGGTTCGGGATTGAAATACGGCAGTTTTTTCGCAACGCTCGTGGCCGTGGGAACTTTTTGAGGCTCCTGCCTGTCTGACCGGCCCGCCGATAAATCTTGGTCCGGGTCTCCTGAAATTGAGCCTCGCTTGCCACCTTCCGAATCGAATTTCGAAATGTCCCTCCCCGCCGACGATCTGTTGTCTGCCTACCACGACGGCGAATTGAATTCCGCCGAGCGTGCGATTGTCGAACAGCGTCTGGCGGCGTCGGTGGAGGCTCGACGCGATCTGTCCGAAATCCGACAAGTCTCGTCGTTGTTGAAAGAGCTGCCTCGCGGTCGTCTGTCGGCCGAGTTTCCTCAGCAAGTGTTGCAGTCGATCGAACGCGAGATGCTAATCCCATCGCAGCCGTCGGAGTTGTCAAACGGATCGGCCAATGACTCCTCAGCCAACAGCTCACGTTCTCGCCGTTGGATCGGAGTCGCGGCCGTGTTGACCTCGGCCGCCGGTTTGCTACTGCTGATTCGAGCGGTCGATGAGCGACCTCGGCGAGAAAACTCCGCAGCCCGACAACTCGCGGAATCAAATTCCGCCGAGACGCACCCGGCTCCCTTGGAAGTTGCACTCGATGCGCCAACGAGCGGCCATGATGCGCCAGGTGGCTTCGGTGGGGGCGGCTTGGAATTGAGGACCGCAGACTCGGTGGTGGCCGAGGCTCGAAGAGGCAGTCTCAAGATTGCCGGCCCGGAAGCCAGCAGCGTGGTCGAAAAGAATTTGCCGTCCGTTGCGGCGGCTCCGTCGTTGGGTGTGCCGTCTCGCGATTCGGAAGGTCTGATCGTTGATCGTACCGGTCTTCGCGATTCCCAAATTGGCGACGTTGTCCGTGCGATGCAAACGGACGGGACCGAGGTCGCAGTGGTCTGGCTAACGGTCATCGATCGTCAGGAAGGTCTCGCGGGATTGCAATTCTTGCTGTCCGGAAACTCGCTCGCTCGTGAAGACGCTGTTGAAAAGTTGGACAAGGCCGAGAAATCCAAAACGTCAGCCGGTCAGTTGCACGCAGTCTTTGTGGAATCGAATCGCGAGCAAATGACGGCCACGTTGATGCAGCTCCGAAACAAGACTTTCTGGCAGAGCATGCAAGTCGATTATCCGATCGAGATCGCTCAGTTGGACGACGTCAGTCACGGACAACTGTCGGCAGCGGACAAACGCAGCGCCGGTGCGTCGGCAACTCGAATGATGGCGAAGAGTGACGCGGCCAAAGATCGCTCGGGACAATTGGCCGCCAAGGGCCAAGTGACACCACCCGCACCAGCAAGCGCCGATAAGAAACTCGCCGGTGCCGCTACCGCGCCAAAGCTCACCACGGATTCCGCGCCGACGAAAGCGAATGGAACGCTGGAAGAAAAAGGCCCGCTCGCCAAGCCGTTGACGTTTGCGGTTGCATTCGACGCATTGGTTCAGAATCAAAATCTGAATCAATTGAATCAACAGACACGCAATCGCGGCCTGTTTCGAAAAGATGCTTCGAAGCTAGCCGCTGGTGAGAAGAGCGCGGACACCGCTGCGGCGGATCAGCGTCCGATGCAGGTGCTATTTGTCGTCGTCGATCAATCGCAGGCTGGCAAGTCACAGTCGTCACCGACCAACTCGGCCAAACCGGCGTCCGCTCCTCCCGCGAAAACACGCACCGAACCCGCCAAGCCCGCCGATAAAGACGGTGCTGCCTGAACCGATCAAATTTGAAATTTCAAATTTGAAGTCTCAAATCTCACCTCTTCAATTTGAAATCCGCTCATGCCACGCACCGCCAAGATTCACCGGCAGACCGCCGAAACGACCATCGACTTGTCTCTCGATCTCGACGGCTCCGGCCAGGCGCAGATCGACACCGGAGTCGGCTTCTTCGATCACATGCTGACGCTGCTGGCCAAGCACTCGCTGATCGATCTGACCGTCAAAGCAACGGGCGATCTGCACGTCGATCATCATCACACCGTCGAAGACACCGGCATCTGTCTCGGCAAAGCGCTGGCAGAAGCGCTCGGAGACAAGAAGGGAATCGTGCGCTACGGCAGCATCGCGTTGCCGATGGAAGAAACGCTCGTCACATCCGCTGTCGATTTGAGTGGCCGCATGGCGTTCGTGTTTCGCGTTGATTTTCCGACGGAGAAGATCGGCGAGTTCGATTGTCAGTTGGTCCCCGTGTTCTGGGAAGCGGTCGCCGCGAACGCGCTGATGAATCTGCATCTCGTGTTGCATCACGGGCAGAACAGTCATCACATCAGCGAAGCATGCTTCAAGGGAACCGCTCGCGCGCTGCGACAAGCGATTGTGATCGACCCGCGCCAAGCGGGTGTGCCGTCGTCAAAGGGCACGCTGACGAAGTGACCGAATTGTGTCCCGTTAAGCGTGCTCGATCTGAATTGCAAGTTGAAAAATGCGTCCGAAAAATCGGCGCGAAATGTTCGTTGCAATTCGCCAAACGACCGATACTCTACCGCCCCACTTCTGACCCCCAATCGCGTTGCCGGATCGGATGCCGCAATCGAATGGGAGTCGTTCGCAAACAACTGCCGGGTTATGTCAACACGGAGGACAACTCAGGTTGTTGCGACTGTCAGCTCGTGACTCGTTCACGGTTGCCAGCCACGAATCGCAGGCTCTTCACGGCGGGGAGAGCTCGGCGGGTTGTTCGCGACGAAGACATGTTGGAAGTGTTTGGAACAAGC
>JAYVQJ010000965.1:0-4512 GCA_043777235.1 Planctomycetia bacterium | reverse complement strand
GATGAGACATTTGGCTGTTTAACCCCAACGCCATCGGCGTGGGCGCGCACGCCGATGGCGAAGCGGTTAAACATCTCACTCTTGGCCGTGCGAGGTATCGCAACTCGAACAGAACGACTCTCAGAGGCGACTCGCTCAGATATCGATGTCGTCCACCTGGCTGGCTTCGTCCATGATGATGCGGTAGCGCTCGCTGGCGTCTTTGCCGAGCAGTTCGGTGAAGGTCTTGTCGGCGTCGAGTTGGCTTTCGATGTCGACTCGCAACAGGATGCGGGTCTTCGGGTCGAGCGTGGTTTCTTTGAGTTGCTGCGCGGTCATCTCGCCCAAACCTTTGAAGCGGCTGATTTCGTAGTTTCGATTCTTCGGGAGCGTGGCGAGGATTTCTTCGCGGTGCGCGTCGTCGCGGGCATAATGCGATTCCTGGCCGACGGCGATGCGGTACAGCGGCGGCAAGCCGATGAAGAGTTTCTCGCTGCGAATGAGCTGCGGCATGTGACGGAAGAAAAAGACCAGCAGCAGCGTGCTGATGTGATAGCCGTCGCTATCGGCGTCCATCAGCAGGATGATGCGGTGATAACGCAGCTTGTGCAGATCGAAGCCGGGGCCGATGCCGGTGCCGAGCGTTTCGACGAGATCGTGAATCTCCTGGTTCGACAGGATTTTGCTCGTGGCCAGAGACTCGGTGTTGAGGATTTTTCCTTTGAGCGGCAGCACGGCTTGCGTCTTGCTGTTGCGACCCATCGCGGCCGTGCCACCGGCGGACTGGCCTTCGACGATGAACAGCTCGGACTCTTCCGGCTTGTTGCTGCGGCAATCGAGCAGCTTGCCGGGCAGATTGGTTTTGCGACCGCCGGGTGTTTTGCGGCGGACTTCGGTCGCAGCCTCGCGGCTGGCTTGCCGAGCACGCGCGGCGAGCACGATGCGGCCGACAACGGCGTCGGCGATCGACGGGTTGTTGCTCAGCCAATTTTCGACACCGGGACGGACGAGACTTTCGATCGCGCTGGTCATCTCCGGATTGTTGAGCTTGTCTTTCGTTTGGCCTTGGAACATCGGCTCGGACAGGAAGATCGAAACGATCGCGACGAGACCTTCGCGGATGTCTTCGGCGGTCAGCGTGATCCCTTTGAGCTTGATGTCGTGCATCTCGATGTAGTTCTTGACTGCCTTGACGATGCCGGAACGAAAACCGTTCTCGTGCGTGCCGCCGGCGTGAGTGCGGATGCCATTGACGTAACTCATCACTCGTTCGTCGGTCGATTCGGTCCAGGCGAACGCGAGCTGTAATTTGTGGTTGCCGAGTTCCTTGTCGATCGTGAAAAGCTGCTCGTGAATTTGCCGGCGCTGGTCATCCTGCATGACCTTTTGCAGATAGGCGGTGATTCCTTCGGGATGAAAGAACTCGATTTGCTCCTTCTTGGCTTCGTCGTGAAAGACGATTCGCAGTCCGCCATGCACGAACGAAATGTCTTCGAGATGCTGCTTGATGATGTCCGCGTTGAAGTGCGTGCCGCGGAAAATTTGATCGTCGGGCCGGAAAAAGATCGTCGTGCCGCGTCCTCGAAACGGCCGCAGTTTTTCGACCGGGCCTTGAGGCTTGCCTCGGCGATACGTCTGCTGGAACTCGTGACCGTCGCGATGCACGGTCGCGATCAGCTCTTTCGAGAGGGCGTTGACGACCGATGCCCCGACGCCGTGCAAGCCGCCCGACCGCGCGTAGTTCTTGTTGGAAAACTTCGCGCCGGCGTGCAGGATCGTCAGCACGACTTCGAGCGTGGAGGTTTTCGTCTTGGAATGCTTTTCGACCGGAATGCCTCGGCCGTTGTCCTGCACCGACATCGAGCAGCCGTCCTTGTGCAGCGTCACGTCGATGCGGTCGCACTCGCCGGCAAGATGTTCATCGACCGAGTTATCGACGATCTCCCAAATCAGATGGTGCAGCCCGCGAGCATCGACTCCGCCGATGTACATGGCCGGCCGACGCCGCACGGCTTCCAAGCCTTCGAGAATCTCGATGTCTTCGCTGTCGTATTTCTTGCCTTGCTCAGCCATGCACCGCCTCGATCCGTCTTCTTCGGGAATTACGTCGCACACCGCGTGAGGGGCGAAGAATTGCGAACGACCGCCGTCGCGGCAAGCGACGAATGGGATATACTGCCCGTCAACATGCCGATGAAATATCGAGACGTGATTCGATTGCTGGAACGAAACGGTTGGTCGTTGGAGCGAACTGTCGGCAGCCACCTGCAATTCCGACATCCGGAAAAGGCAGGAACCGTCACGGTTCCGCCGGGTGGGAAACTTGGTAATGAAGTTGCACCCGGAACGCTCAACAGTATTCTCAAGCAGGCCGGATTGAAGTGAGGTGGATCATGGAATACATCGCGGTCATTGAACGTGCGTCTGACGGAACGTATTCGGCGTATGTGCCCGACCTGCCAGGCTGCGTCACAAGCGGCGACACGTTGAAGGAAACGCAGCAACTCATTGAGGAGGCAGTGAGCCTGCATCTCGAATCGTTGCGGCAGCACGGTGAGCGAGTGCCGCTTCCGACGACTGCCGTTCATGCCGTTCCGGCTGCTTGAGCCGCTGACTTCATAGCCGTTCTGGCTACGGTGTCCCCAGCAGCATCTGCTGCGGATAGCCTCGGCCGAGTTCGGTCAGGTCTTTGAGGAAAAGCACGACCGGCGGCTTCTTCGATTGGGTCGTGTCGATGACTGCTTCCAGCCGCATGAATGGGCCGTCTTCGTCGAAGTAGCCGACGGAGTTGACTCGATAGATCCCGCCGCGAGCAGTCACATACTTGTCGAGTTCCTGCATCGTCGTCAGATCGACAAGGTTCTCGATCACCAACCAACCGGCGGTCGATCTTGCTCCGCTCGTATCGACCATCGGGCCGCCGTCCGAGCCTTGCCGCTTCTTGAGAATCCCCTGAGCGAGGCTCTCCGTCATCTCTGGGATCGTGAACAGCGTCTCATAGCGGGCTTGGTTGATGTTGATGCGACCGTCGGTGAACTGATCGGTGTTGACCGTCAGCGTATCGAGCACCGATGGCAGGTAGGTCGTCATGCTATTGGGGTCGGCGGCCCACGGGCTTTGAAGCGTTGTCACCGAGCCATTCACGGTCGCTTGAGCGGTTGCTCCGACCAATTCATAAATCGACACAAGCTGCTTGCCAGAACCCTTCGAGAGGTCGATGCCACCACGAGTGACGGTGCCGCTGCCGCCGCCGATCGCGCTCCCCAAGGCGTTCGCCGCCTGTTGCAGTTGACCTTGCAATTGACCGTACTGTTGATTGAGTTGGGCCGTTGAGGTATTGCCGCCCGACGAGGGGGTGGCTCCTGATCCGGGAGACTGTCCGCCACCGGGACTTTGGCCGCCACTCGCGCCACCGGCAGCATTCGTCGCAGTGCTCTGTGCTTGGCTGGTGGTGCGATACGCGACGACGAATTGAGCGACCGTCGCATCGAACTCTTGTTCGAGTTTGTCGTAAAGATCGGCGAGGTTGTTGTCGTTGATGTTGATCCTCGTCGAGCCGTCCCAGCGCGTGTTCTTCTCGCGGCCATAGACCGAGAGATACGCCGACCAACCCAACTGCAACACGCCGTCGGCGTTGTCGGGAGGCCAGCTCGCGTCTCCGTCGTTTTCATTCGGATCGAGCATTCCGTTGCGATTGAAGTCCTCACCGTACAGCAGCGTCGCGGTCACGCCGCGTACCAACAGCAGTTCATCCAGCGATTCCAGCGGGCTGTTCTTCGCCGCGTACGCCGGTTGCAGTCCGCTGTAATACGCCGACTCGCAGCCGTAACTGCGGGAAGTGTCGTCGCTGTCGATGAAGTCGAGAATCGCATCGGCCAGTTCGTTGGTCATGCCGGGAATCTGCATAAGTCGAGTGGCCGGATCGGCCGGCGAAGTGGCGCTGCTGGATGTCGATGTGCCGGAACTCGACGACGACGTTGCCGAACTGCTCGTTGATGATGAGCCACTTGATCCCGTTGTACCACCAGTCTGGGACGATCCGCTGTTGGGAGAATTCGATCCACCTGATGATCCGCCGGTCGTTGAAGAACTACCTGTCGAAGTTCCCGAACTTGAACCAAGTGTGCTCGCGCTGCTGGACTGCTGCTTCTTTTCTTGAGCGATCAGCGCGTTGAGATTGAGCTTTGACGATTCATCAATGAATCCAAATCGAAGCGTCGTGCAGGTCGGATCGCTTTCGTTGGGGGCGATCACGCTGAAGCGGGCGCGACCGCGCGGGCTGTCCGATTCCTTGAGCGTCACCCCTCCGAAATGCTGCGGATCGTGCAGAACATTTTCGAAGCTACCGTCATCCGATGGCCGGCCAAGCACCGCCGCCGCCAGCTCGATTCCGGAATCCGCGCACGCGCGGGCTTGAGCTTCGCGGCCGAACACGCCGGTCGCATGACTTTCAGAGATCATCAACTCGGAGAACGAATAAGCTCCGAGCGCCAGTAACGCGATCACGACCAGCACCACCAATAACACGCTGCC
>JAYVQJ010000964.1:0-4517 GCA_043777235.1 Planctomycetia bacterium | reverse complement strand
GGGGGCTGACGCCCCCCGCTCGCCAAAGTCGAGTGGCTTCGATGTCTGTCACCGTTCCCGTCGGCAGTGACTGGCGCAGTTCGCCGCGGTTTTCGGTGAACCAGTTCAAGGCATTCATCATCAAGATCGGGAACGCGGTGCGTAACGGCAGGTCGCCCTCATCGAGATTGACCGTGAGCAGCAACACCTTTTGTCCGGGCCGCTCGATGGTCGCCAGCAGCGGATCGCCTGCCACGGATCGAGCCAGGACTTTCACGCCGTCGTCGCTCGTGAACGTCACCTGCCGAGCTTCCGGCATCACGACGTTGTCCAACCGCACATGACCGAGCAGCGGAGAGTCTTTGTCGTGTTGCGACACAATCGGATTCTGCACCGGCTCGCCAACCTGCCAAAGATCGCAGCCGTCACGCGGATCAATCACGAGCAGCGAACCGCTTGGCAACTTTTCGGGGACGTGGCGATGCAGAACAGTGACGCCATGCACGCTTTCGACAGCCGGCTTTCGGCCGGGCGGGTCGATGCGAGTCAGTACGACCAGCGGATTAGACTCGAAGACTTTTTGCAGAAAGAGATTTCCTTCGGACACGAGCGTCACCGGAATCGGTTCACGTTTCGGCAACACCGCCCACGCTTGATTGTCCGCCGCGAGGACGTCGGCTCGATTGATCTTCGCGGTCAAATGTCCGCCGTCGGCCGAGGTTTTTTCAAACGACTGACTCCATCTCTGCCCCGGAGTCAGTTTCAGCGGCACGACATCGACGACGTCGTCGTTGAGGTCGATCTCCAATCGGCATTCGATCGAGTCATCCGAAGCGTTCGTGACTTCTGCGAGGATTTCGTAGCCCAGCGGATCGACCAAGCTCCGTCGCACTTGAAACTGCGTGATCCCGACGTTGCCCGCGTTTGTGCCGAAGCGGCGGACGATCAGATTCGTCTTGTCGCCACCGGGCTTGCCCCGGTGGTTTAGCGGCTTTTGCACTACGTCATTCTCTCCGGTCTTCAATTCTGTGAGCGGATTGCCTTCTGAGTAGTGCAAAAGCCCGCGAGCCACCGGGGCAAGCCCGGTGGGGTTTGGAGACGCGACGTCCGTCAGCACAACGATCTCGCGTTGATGCTCGTCCTGCCGTTCGCCGAGCAACCGTCGAGCGAGTTCAACCGCCTCAACAACTCGCGTCGGATTGTCGGTCGCAGCAACTTCTTCGACCGCGTGAGTCAGCGTCCGACCGTGACTCGAAAAGCCGCAGACGACGCGCGGAGCACCGCCGGCCGCGACGACGGCCAGTTCGTCGCGGAACCGCATTCCGCCGATGACTCGCAACGCCTCAACCTTTGCCACGGCCAAACGCGACGGTGACACATCGGTCGCGTTCATGCTCGCCGAGTTATCGACGATCAACACGATCCGCCGCAGTTGCCGAGTCTCCCAAGCGAAGAACGGATCGGTGAGTGCTCCGACCAACAACAGAATCAACACGATCTGAGCGAGCAACGACAACCAATGCCGCAACCGCTGCCAGATCGAACGCGGCCGGTTCTCGTCGTAGATCTGTCGCCAAAAGACCAACGTCGATACCGGCACACGCCGCAGCCGGACCTTGAGGATGTAGAAGCCCACGACCGGGATGATCGCGACGAGCCAGAGCAACGAGGCGGGCGAGGCTAACGACATCGGCGAACCTCCCGCAGCAACGCAGTGCCGAGTGCCGAGTGCAAAGTGCAAAGTGCAAAGTGCAAGCACGAGAAGACCAATGACCATGTCCTCTCATTTTGCACTTTGCACTCGTCACTCTGCACTTTGCACTGCGTTTTCATCCGACGACCCCCGAGGCACGCATCATCTTCAGCATCAATTCCTCGAACGGCACTTCGCAGGTCGTCTGCGTCAGGCCAACTCCATATTTGCGGCTGTACTTTCGCAATGATTCTTGAAAGTCCTCGAACAGCACGCGGTACTTCTTCAAAGCGTTCTCGGTGATCGTCACCTTCTGGCCGGTGTCCGATTCGACATCAACGAGTTCCAGTTCGCCAAGCAACTGTGGCTCCGCCTCCAAGCGATCATGAAGCTGAACCGCATGAAGATCGTAGTTGCGATACCGCAGCAGATCGAATCCGCGTTCATAGCCGTGCGGATCGAATAGGTCGCTGACGACGACTGCCAAACCGCGTCGCTGCGATCGTTGGGTGAAGGCTTTGGCAACTCGGCCAAGATCGGTTTCCGCACCTTGCACATCGAGGTTTTCCAAAAACTTCAACAACGTCAGGATGCGATCCTTACCGCGAGCCAGCGGGAAGTCGGCGACGATGTCATCGGCGAACGCGATGACCGCGACTCGATCCAAGTCGGAGAGCGCGATGTACGCCAACGAAGCGACAATCTGCCGAGCGAGGTCAAACTTCGGCGGCGCGCCGAACGCCATGCTGCGCGAGCAGTCCAGCAGCAAATAGACGTGCAAGTCTTCCTCTTCCAAAAAGCGTTTCAGCAAGAGGTCGCCGTGCCGCGCGAAGACGTTCCAGTCGAGATACCGAAAGTCGTCGCCGTGCGAGTAATCGCGATGATCGGCGAACTCGATGCCGCCGCCGGTTTGCATCGTCCGTCGCTGAGCCAGCAGCGAACCGCGAAACATCCGCCGCGACACGAGCGACAGATATTCCAGCTTCTTCAAGAATTCAGAATCGAACAACGCCATGAGCAACAACCAACCGGGCATGGGGACTGTCGCTTTGACTGTTTAACCCCAACGCCAGCGGCGTGGGCGCGACGTGGAACAATGACTTACGTTCGCACGCACGCCGTTGGCGTGGCGGTTAAACAATCACTCCGACAATCTTATTCGGGCGGGCGACTGTATCGAGCCTGCGGGGATCGGTGAAACGATTGAGACCGAGTCATCAAAGCCCTAATCTCCGTTCGTCACCCGCTGAGCACAGCAATTACGAGGCATTCGATGGCAGAGTTTCAGACCGTCGCACACGTCGGCGACATTCCCGAAGGCGAAGGTCGAGCGTTCTGCGTCAACGGAAAAATGGTCGCGGTCTTTCTGACCAACGGCGAGTACTCGGCGATCAACGACCTGTGCCCGCACATGGGAGCATCGCTGGCCGCAGGCTATGTCGAAGACGGCGGTGTCACCTGTCCCTGGCACGCCTGGCGGTTCTGCATCAAAACTGGAACGTGGCTCGACAACCCCAACGCGAAGACTCGCACCGAAACGTTTGCGGTCCGAGTCGCCGACAACGAGATTCAAGTGCTCGTCCCTGATTCTGCCGTTCCCTCGCCCCAATCCGTGACATCCGCGTGATCCGTGTTCTATAGAGTGCAAATGACCGAACACGGAAGCCACGGATTGATTCGTATTCCGCAGGAGTGCGTGGGCACACGCCGTGGAACTCAAATGGACGATTGTGGTCTGGCCCAACAAAGGGCCGGCACTCGAAAGCAGGGCTGGCTAATTTCTGAATCTGCGAAGTCTGTAGTCCGACCCCTTGTGGGTCGGAGGATTTTGACTTCGTGGCAATTCAGCAGAATCATTGAGTCCTCTGACCCACAAGGGGTCGGACTACAGTTTGCCTAACGCGACAAACCAGTCCGGCAATCGAAAACCTCGCGACTTGCCCCCGGACTTGGCGGCTTTTGTGCGAATCAGTTTCTCGGACGAATTCGAGTCGCGCGAAAAAATCGTCGCCTCTTCGTCCAAGAGAACTCATCTTCTGCCATCAATCTCTCATGCGGGACTTGAACCTCTCAAGGCCGTTGCTATTTTGACAGGCGTAATTGTCGAAATTCGAGCCTTAAGCAATCCAACCCAACAAACCACGCGGGCCAAGACGAGTTTTGCTCGTCACTTAGCCAGTCCGCGATGACCCCCGCGGTGTCTTTGTGAACGAAGAACTCTACGACGATTTTATCCTCGATCATTACGAGTGCCCGTATCACAAGGGACACATCGCCTGTCCGACCTGTGCTCACAGTGAGAAAAATCCTCTGTGCGGCGATCAAATTCGGTTGGAACTGAAGCTGGACGAATCGGGAAAAGTCCAAGAGGCGTTCTTCAATGGCAAAGGTTGTGCGATCAGTCAAGCCGCGGCGTCGATTCTGTGTCAGCACGTTGAGGGAAAAACTCTCGACGACCTGCGCGGGTTTCAAGCTCCTGATATGCTGCGACTGCTGAAAGTCCCTCTCACGGCAACTCGGCAACGATGCGGGCTGCTCGGATTCAAAGTGTTCAAGACGATGATGTACGCGCGGGATCAAGTCCCGACGATGACGGTCGCTTCGCCATCGGAAGAGGACAGTGCGTCGGAAGTCGCGACCTCCGGCTAAGTAGACCCGCAGAGAAAAGTAGGCGAGTCACTCCGTGACTCGAAGATTCCAGTCACGGAGTGACTGGTCTACTTTCTCAGCGGCCAGCGTTGAAACTGCATACTTTTCCCTGCGGGTCTACTTAGATTCCTTGAGCCACGGAATTCAAGCACGGTGTGTCAAGTTTTATGAGCCGGCACGCGCTAGCGTCCGGTTC
>JAYVQJ010000963.1:0-4519 GCA_043777235.1 Planctomycetia bacterium | reverse complement strand
CGCGCTAGCGTCCGGTTCGGAAGGTCAATGGACTCTCGAACCGGACGCTAGCGCGTGCCGGCTCATGGTCTGAGGCGGAGCCTCTCTAGTTTGTCGGGTTAGTCAAGCTGTAGCCCGACCCACAAGGGGTCGGACTACAGACTTCGCAGATTCACAAATTAGCCAGCCCTAGCTTGTCATCGGGCCGATCTTGACGAACGATCCAACTGCTCGATCACGACCATCGAGTCAGAAGCGCCACTCTTCCTCCTGCGAGTGTCATCCGTGAGCGAGTTGAACATCGCTTACAAAACGACGTCGTCACTCATCGCGTCGGCCAGCGCGTTCGGCGATGCTGAAGGTCGATTGTTCGCGGACGGTGTTCGACACGATCAGTTCGGCGAGCAAGCCCAGTGAAAGACTTTGTCCGCCGAGCAGAGTGGCGGCGACCGAGTAGGCCAACAGCGGCCGAGAGCCAATCGGTGTCACGGCGATCAACGGAACTCCGTCCCACAGCGGAGGGAGATTCATCAGCAGCCACAACACGGCGAGATAACCCAAGCCCAAAAAACCCGCGCCGAGAAACATCAGGCCGATCGCACCGAGCATGTGCTGCGGACTCTGTCCAAAGCCAGTCAGAAATTTGACGGTCAGCAGGTCAAGGAAGCCGCGCAGGAATCGGCGCACACCGTACTTCGAGTGGCCGAATTGACGCTCGCGGTGATGCACGGCGATTTCTGCGACGCGAAAGCCCCGCGCGTGCGAGAGCACGGGAATGAACCGATGCAGCTCGCCATAGATCGTGATCTCGCGAGCGACGTCGGCTCGAAACAACTTCAGGCCGCAGTTGTGATCGTGCAGCTTGAGTCCTGTCAGACGGCTGATCATCCAGTTGAAAACTCGACTAGGAAATACTTTGTGCCAAGGGTCGAGCCGTCGTTGCTTCCAACCGTTGACGACATCGAAACCCTCATTGAGCTTGCTGAGAAAATTCGGAATCTCGGCGGGATCGTCCTGCAAGTCGGCGTCCATCATCAGAATGAGATCGCCGCGAGCAGCTCGCATCCCGGCGGTCAGCGCGGCCGCTTTGCCGAAGTTTCTGCGGAAGCGGATACCGGAGACGCGATCGTTCTGTTCGGACAGTTGCTTAATGGTCTCCCAACTTCCGTCACGCGAGCCGTCATCGACGAAGATCACTTCGTGTTCGACGTTGTGACGCTCGCCAGTTCGCACGATTTCGGACAGCAACTGCGACAGGCTTTCATGCTCATTCAGCACCGGCACGATGATCGACAACATTCGCCCGTCCAATCCGGTGTTGAAGAAAGAAAATGCAATAACGGAGGTTGAAGGTGCTCTGTCACAGTCTCGTTTTCGGGTGACTGCAATCAGCCGGAACGCGCGAGCGTCCGGTTCAACCGGGGCTCGCGCGTTCCGGCTGATTTGCGTGATCCGACGAAGTCTTGACTGTGACAGAGCTCTCGACGCGTTGAGTTTCGAGTTTCGGAAGCCGAGTTTCAACGCCACATTTCGGATTGTTCGATTGCGCCAACGTAGCCGTCATTGCTCCGCGTGACGAGCCGAGGTCTCGCGCGACGTTGTTATTAGAACTGCATTGTGACCGAAGTGATTTATCGGCTCGTCACGCCGAGCGATGACGGCGACATACCTGCGGCTGCGCCGCGGATCAAACTTGAGCGAAACTCGTCACGCAGCGGGTTCTTCGGGGAAACACCGCTGAAGCTGAGCAAAACGCGGCAATTAGCCGTTGCAGCGGTCGTGAATTCATCGGGGGCGAAAGTCGGTGGATTCTTATGGCTCGCGGTTGGACACGCCCGTAATTTGGTGGAATGGTTTTCGGGCCATTCTCTGCGCTGGCGGAGGTTGGCTCGGTTTGTCGCGCGACACAGATCGTTCCCCTCACAGGCAAGGTTCCTCACGATGCGATTCTCAAGCTGGTTGGATGCGGTTCGGTCACGGAGGAAGTTTGGTCGTTCGGTGCGTGCTCGAATCGGGCGACTGGGTCGCGCGGCCGACATTCGATCGGCGGAGACTTTGGAGCATCGCTCGTTGCCGACTGTCTCGGCGTTTCTTGTGAGCGGAACGTTGTTGGTCTCGTCGGACAGCAGTGACGCGATCACCGTCCGCGTGAATCAATCGGACTCGACGAAAGTCGAAGTCCTCGACGACGGGGTCGCGGTTTCCGGGGCCGCAGGTATCCTCGCCGCAGACGTGCAGAACATGAGCGTCACTGGCGGCGACGGCAACAACATCATCGATGTGAGCGGCGTGGCGTCCAGCGATTACGTGAATCTCATGGGGATCACAATCAACGGCGGCGATGGTGCGGACTCGATCACAGGTAGCAACGATTTCGGCAACTTGATCTCCGGCGGGAACGGCAACGACACAATCATCGGCGGCAATCTCAACGACACGATTGCCGGCAACGACGGCAACGATTCGATCGCGGGCGGCGGCGGAGACGACTCACTCGGATCGACAAGCAGTACGACACGCGAGGACGGCAACGACACCATCGACGGCGGGAACGGCAACGACACCATCGGCGCAGGAAACGGCACCGACAGTCTGATCGGCGGCGCGGGAGACAATTTGCTCTACGGCGGTGCGGGCAACGATACGCTGGTCGGCAACGATGGGAACGACACGTTGAACGGCGAATCGGGTAACGACTCGCTGACAGGTGCGGCTGGCAACGATTCACTTTCAGGCGGAAGTGGTAACGACACGCTCGATGGCGGAGATGGGTTCGACACGCTGTTTGGTGGCGATGACAACGATCTGCTGCTCGGCGGCAATGACAACGACAGCTTGTCGGGTGACAACGGCAACGACACGCTCTCGGGAGACTCCGGCGACGACACGCTCAGCGGCGGCGCTGGCAACGATTCGCTGAGGGGAGTCGATGGCAACGATTCGCTGTCGGGAGGCAATGACAATGACACGCTCGATGGCGGCATCGGCAACGACAGCCTCAGCGGAGATGCGGGGAACGATTCGCTGACCGATTCCGCCGGCAACGACACGCTGAGCGGCGGGACCGGCAACGACGTCTTAACAACCGCCGGTTCGCCGACCGTTGGCGGTACCGGCGAAGACGATGTCTTGTTGGGTGGCGACGGCAACGACACGGTGACCGGAGGCGGCGGCAACGATTCGATCGACGGCGGCACAGGCAATGACGTGCTCAACGGCGGTGCCAGCAACGACACGATCACCGGTGGTTCTGGGAACGATTCGCTCAATGGCGGCGATGGCGTTGATTCGTTGGATGGCGGGGCCGGCAATGACACGATCAACAGCGGTACCGGCGATGACATCTTGTCGTGGGTCGCGGCGAACGGCAGCGACACCTTCCAAAATGGCGGCGGGTTTGATGCGGTCAACGTCATCGGAACGTCTGGAAATGACACGTTCAAGGTCGCAAAGAACAGCAGTTCGCAATTGACGATTACGAACGGCGGGCAAACCTTGGCGCTGGATCGCACGATCACCGGCGTCACGATCGACGGCGGAGCGGGCAATGACACGATCAATATCGCCTCGCTATCAGGCGTCTCGCCGATGCTGCTGATGGTCCTCGGCGGCGACGGCAATGACGTGATCAACGCGAATAACGTGTCACTTGGAAGCGTGATTCTGCGAGCGTCCGGCGGCGCGGGAGACGACACTCTCACTGGCTCAAGCAGCAACGATTACCTCGATGGAGGCGATGGGAACGATCGGATCATTGGGAATAACGGCAATGACACCGCGCTCGGTGGGACTGGCAACGACACGATCTTGGCCGGCACCGGAAATGACTATGTCGATGCCGGCGATGGTGATGACTCGGTGACGGGTGATGCCGGCAACGACATCCTCATCGGCAATACGGGCAATGACTCGATCGACGCCGGCGATGGCAACGACACCGTGTATGGCAGCGACGGTAACGACACGCTGCTCGGAGGCAACGGGACCGATTCCATTCAGGGAGGACTCGGAGCGGATTCGATATCGGGCGGCAATAGCAACGACAACTTGGATGGCAACGAAGGGGATGACACGATTCACGGTGATGCCGGGAACGATGTGATCCACGGCGGCGACGGCAACGACAGCATCGATGGCGGATTGGGTAACGACACGTTGATCGGGGGTGACGGCGACGACACGATCCTCGGCGGTGACGGTAACGACGGCATCAACGGCGGCAATGGCAACGATTTCCTGAACGGCGCGAACGGCAATGACACGATCCTCGGCGGCGATGGCAATGACACGCTGCTCGGCGGGGCCGGCAATGACATTTGCCTGGGTGGCCAAGGAGATGACCTCATCAACGGTCAAGGCAATGCAGACACTCTGCAAGGCGGCGGCGACAGCGGCGATGTGATCGTGCCGGACGCCAGCGACTTGATCGACGAGGCGTTCATGCTTCCGTCCGATGTGTTGGCTCAGTTGGAAGCCTAAGGCTTTGTCACAGCCTGATTTTCGGGTCGTGAAAATTAGCCGGAACGCGCTAGCGTCCGGT
>JAYVQJ010000962.1:0-17758 GCA_043777235.1 Planctomycetia bacterium | reverse complement strand
ACTTCGTGGCCTTCTTCGATGGCGAACAGTGCATTTCTGGTGGCGATGTAGAGGACGTTGTTGGCCACGATGGGAGTCATGTAGATCGCGGTTCCCATATTGACGACGTCGAGCACGTCCTTGTCACCGGTGGCGTTAATCGGGACATATTCGGCTTTGCCGTCCTTCGTTTGGACCGGCTTCATGGCGACGCGCGGATCGGCCGAATGCCGAAAGATGGAGACGTCGCCGTCCTCGTCGCAGATATAGACTTTGCCATCCACCAGCAGCGCGGAACACCAGCAGGCGGCCAGCATGTCGTAGGTCCAATAGAGCTTGCCGGTCTTGGCATTCAGGCAGTGAAACAAGCCGCTGAAGTCGGCCACGTACAACACGTCGTCCTTGATGACGGGGATGCTCATCGAACGGTGAAACATCTCCTCGAACTTGAACGTGCCGTCGCCGTCCAGGTCTTGATGTGAGTAATGCCACACGACCGCCGAGTTGGGATTGGGCACGGGTCGTTCGCCTTTAGAGAGATCGACCGCTTGCAGCCGTCGATGCGGGATGACTTCGCCACGATCGTTGACGGCGAGTTCCGCGCTGACATCGCTGCCGTCGATCCGCTTGGATGGATCAATGCACCAAAGATGACCAGGCCCTTCACCATGTTCCGGGTCTTCCCCCATGACGATATAGACCAAGCCGTCGTAGATCGCCGGAAACGCGATGATTTGATTCCGCGTGGCTCGTCCGGTGAGCCCGTACTGCGACGTTTTCGGATTGCCATCGAACTTCCACAGGAGCTTCGAGCCGCCTTGGCCATCCCCCTTTGGATCAAAGCTGTAAACCCAGCCGTCCCCGCCGGGGAAGATCACTTGGGGAGTGCCGTCGAAAACGCCGTAGCTCGGCGAACCCCATTGCGCGTGCAGAATGTTCTTGCCGGGCGAGTTGTCGGTCCAAATCACTTTGCCGGTGTCGCGGTCGAGCGAGAGGAAGCTCGGCGCTTCGGGGGCCGGGATGTTGACGTGGCCTTCGTCCACGCCGTTGGACGTGCAAACGAAGAGCATCCCATCGACGGTCAACATCGAGCAGTTGGCCATGTTGTGCTGCGAGACACCTAGCTCGGTCATCATGTTGAATTTCCAGACGACGTCGGCTTCGTGCTCTTCGTCCCAAATCACGTCAGAACCGTCGGGTCTCTTGGCCGGCTTCTCGGCGGTGAACGGTCCGTCATTTTCGCCATCGCGAAAACCTTCGGTGTCGAGGCACACGACTTCTCCGCGATTGGTGACGTACCAGAGTCGGTCGCCATCGACGACGGGCGTCGAACAAACTCCCTGTTGCGGCCAATCATGGACGCGGCCCGTCGGCAGCTTTTCGTTCGAGTGTTGCCACAGAAACTTTCCGGTCGCTTCCTCGAAGCAGAGCAACACGCCCAAATCGACTCGGGTCGAATAGCGTTGCAAATAACCCGCGCCGTTGTTCGTGCCGAGAAAAATTTTCCCGTTGGCGACGACCGGATTTCCATAAGCCTCCGTGCCCAGTCGTGCGACCCACTTGATGTTTTTCGAGCCGGACAGTTTCGCTCCCCCTTTCCAATTTGGGTCCAAGCCTTCTTTCCCGTCATTGTTGACCAAACGACCGTCGCCGAGATTCCAGGTCGTGGGAATGTTCTTGCCATAGGGCGTGTTGATTCGCGCCCGCGACCCGCCCCACTGCGGCCAGTCGAATTGCCCGACCTGCAATTGGACCACGTCATCGAGAATCACATTTGTGGGATCGGGCGGAGGTGTGACATCCCAAAGTTTGACGGCTCCCAAATCCGCAATCGCCAATCCTCGGCCGTGTGGCGTGAACGCCATTTTCGTTGGTCCGTAGGGAGACAACGGCAGCGTCCGCTCTTTTTCGCGAGTGATGAGGTTCCAGATCACCGTCTGTGACACGTTGGGCCGATACGCGAAGCCAGCCGTGCGCCCCGCATAGGCCAAGCGTTTGCCATCCGGGCTATAGGCCAAGCAATCCACGCTGAGTTCGCCAGTCGTTCTGCGAATGACCTGCTTCGCATCGACGTCCCAAAACTCCACCGAGTTGCCACCGGAAATGGCCAGCTCGTTGCGGAATGGATGAAACGCCGGCCGAGCCCGAAGAAATCCCTTGACCGTCAACCACGGCACTTGCATTTCCGCTTGTGGGTCGGCGAGATCCCAGACAGTGATCGCGGGACCAAGTGCGTCAGTCGTCAAGAAACGTCCATCGTGATTGAAGACCACATGTCTTATTCCGGGGAACAATCGCGTTCGCTCAAAACTGGTGAGGTTCCACAGGAAGGCTTCGCCATCGGCGTAGGTCACCTTCCCCTTCTGGTACGTGTGATAGCTGGCCGAGGCCAGCGAGTTCCCATCGGGACTGAATTCGACATCGGTGATCGTAATGGCGTGTCCGTCGAGCGTACGCAGCGCCGTGCCATTCGCCACCTCCCAAAGACTGACTTGCTTGCCGCCGGCGATCGCCAGCCGTTTTCCGTCCGGGCTGAAGTCGATCGCCGTGATCGTGGCGATGTCCGGGGTCAGCGCGTGCCGCAATTTCTGAGTGGCCACATCCCACACGCGCACCGATTTCCCGAATACGGCGGCCAACAACTGGCCGTCGTCACTCAATGCCAGCAGGCGCTGGCCATCGAAAGAGACGGCTTTCGGAAAACACAAATGTTTCAGATCGTGCCATGTTTTCTTGCGCCACGGATCGGGACATTGATTGAGGTAATAGTCGGCCAGTTCGATGTTGTCCGCTTGCCAGGCCCCGCGAGCCAATCGCAAGTACGTGTCCGAGAGCTTTTCGTCTCCGACAACCAGCTTCGCTTCGCCATCGGCGAGCGACGAATTGAGCTGGTCGCGGCGCGATTCCAAATCGGAAACATCCAGTCGCAACTGCGAACTGCGGTGCTGCTCGCTCTGAAGTTCCCGCAGCGATCGCTCCATTTTTCCGCGTGCGACATCCGCCGCTCCACGGAGCTTTGATTCGCGGAAGTACCCCAGCGTGGTGACGGCGGCGACGCACACCAAGAGCGCGATCGTAGCCATGGAGAGTCCGGCCACGATCGGATTTCGTCGGCACCAGCGCCATAGTCGAGCCGGGCGGCTGATGGGCCGAGCCGCGATGGGTTCGCCTCGCAGGTAACAACCCAAGTCGTCCGCCAACGCGCCCGCCGACTCGTAACGACGAGTCGGTTCCTTTTCGAGACACTTCAAGCAGATGGTTTCGAGGTCACGATCGACGAGCGGATTGAATTGGCTCGGCGGCGGCGGCTCGACCTCTTTGACCTGCACCAAGATTTCGAGCGAACTGTCGCTCACGAACGGCGGACGGCCGGTGAGCGTGGCGAACAACACGGCTCCCAAACCGTACACGTCGGTCGCGGTCGTCAGATTGCGGCTCTGACCGGACGCTTGTTCGGGAGCCATGTAACTCGGCGTGCCGATGATCGCACCGGTTTGAGTCAGTTCACTGTCCCGTTCGACTCGCTTGGCGAGTCCGAAGTCGGTGATGAGCGGGTTGAGGGTTGATGGTCGAGAGTTGGGTGTGGACACAGGCAAGTTCGATGTCTTGCCTTCAACCCTCGACCATCGATCCCCTCCAACAAAATGTTCGCCGGTTTCAAATCGCGGTGCAGGATGCCTCGCTGATGCGCGTAATGCACGGCCTGAGCGACTGCGGCGATCAGGGCGGCGGCTTCGCGCGGGGGCAGTGGTCGCTCGGCAATCCGCTGGCTGAGGTTGCCGCCATCGACGAACTTCATGCTGAAGTATTGCCGTCCGTCATGCTCGCCAACTTCATAGATCGGAACGATGCGCGGATGATCCAACCCGGCCGCCGCTTCCGCTTCGATGCGAAACCGCTGCACGTCCTCGGCGGATTCGATGCGTCCGCCGAGCATCATCTTCAGAGCGACAACGCGATCGAGACTGACTTGCTTGGCCTTGTAGATGACGCCCATCCCGCCGTGGCCGATTTCTTCCAGAATCTCGTAATCACCGAAGTAGCGAATCAATTCCGGAGCCGGGCCGACTCGTTCGTAAGCCACGGCGGCACGGATCGGCCGAGCGACTCGGTTTATGCTGTCGCGATTCGCGAAGAACTCGCGCAGGTCGTCGGCGATGTCGGGATACTTGGTCAGCAACTCGTCGCGGTTCGGATTCCGGCCGCCCTCGACCGCTTGCAGGTATTCCGCCAAGACTTGATCGAGCAGATTCGGCTGCGAAATCGTTTCCGCCAAGTGGTCGTCGTATTCGTCGGGCATAATGGCTCTCCGTAGGTTGGGACTCCCTCCCGACGCGCTCGGTCGGGATGGAGTCCCAACCTACTCTTTCATCAATTCTCGCAGTCTCTTCAAACCGCGATGGAGTAAGCCGGCGACGGCGGGTTCGCTGCGTTGCAGTTCACCGGCGATGTGCGTTAGCGAGCAACCTTGCAAGTGATGCAGCACGACGGTCTCACGTTGGCCGTCGGGAAGCTGGGCGATGGCGTCGGTCAACCGCAGTAGTTGTTCGATCTTCATGGCTTGATGGCTGGGAGACGTGTCGTGGCCAGCCAGCCAGTCCTCCGCACGGGAGAAGGAATCTTCAATCGCCCCCTCCAGCGAACGCTCGCGCCGCACGTCTCGTTTGTCACGATGGCCCCAGCGGAGCGCATCAGCCAGGTGATTGACCAGCATTTGTCGCAGCCATGCGGCCAGCTCGGCATCGGATTGTCCGCGGAACTGGCCGCGATGCTCGTGAGCTTTCAGCAGCGTTTGTTGCACGATGTCCGAGGCTTCGACCTTCGACGGATGCCGCGACGGCAAATGTGCGCGGGCCAGCAAACAAAGATACTCGCGAAACCGCTCGACGTGCGGGCTGGAGAATTCCGCCGATTGCTCGTCCATCGCAGGAAGCCTGTCGCAGGAAGTCAGCCGAGACGAAAGGAGGTGAGACCGCATCATATCGAGCGGCCATCGGAAAAAATCCGCTCACGGCGTGGCCGGGCGGTTCTTCTTTTGGAACTCACGCACGAAGTCGAGAACCTCCTGGGCATCCTTGACGGGATTGACGTCGGTCGCGCGATGAATCACTCGTCCCTTTTGGTCGATGACGAAGGTCCAGCGTCCGGTCGTGAACTCGCGCGGGATCTTGATCGACCGTCCCTGGGCATCGACGAGTTCGTGACCGGATTCGTCCGCGATCACCGCCTTGCCACCAACTCGCAGCGGGACGCCGAATCGACACGCGACCTCGCCATCCTTGTCCGACAGCAACGAAAAATTCAGACGGTGCGTGTTCGAGAACTGCCGATGAGCCTCCACCGCGTCGCCGCTGATGCCGACCACCTCCGCTCCAGCGTCGCGAAACGCCTGCAACCGATCTCGATAGCGCACGGCTTGCCGCGTGCAGCAGAACGAAAAATCGCTGGGATAAAAGACCACGACGAGCAATCGCTGGCCGACAACCTCCCGCGAATGCCACGTTAGCCCTCGGTCATCGACGCATTGGAATTCAGGAGCCGTGTCTCCCACCTGCAATTCGGCGGGTTCGTCGCCGAATCCCGCTTCGGCTCCGAGAACGCTCCAGCAAAGCCCGATCATCCACACCCGGATCGCATTCCGCATGATTTGCTCCCGCCTGAAAAGCCCAGCAGAACAAGAAGTGAGCGGCCACTTCTGGGAAAGACGTCGCGGACTAGCGGACAGAGCGCGGCGAATTCAGAAATTTCTAACGGAGCGCCATTTTCGTTTGAGTTGCATGACGTTCGGAAATGCCGGCGACGGCCAATCGCCACATCGAGCCTTGCCAACCGCAAGCGGCTACGAGAACGGGAACACCCGGCTCGGCTTTGCGACGGCGAGATAATCGGGCATCGCCAGGATGATCGAATCGGTCAGCGAGCCGGCGTTGAACGCGATGCGCGGGTTTATCGTCACCGCCTGATCGAGACACAACTCGAACGGCAGGATCGGTGGTCCGAACGGCGGCACGCAACCGGGGACAAGCCCTGTCAGTTCGAGCAACTCGTCGGGCGTCGCGAAACGCAACTTCTTCCAACTAAATTCGCGCCGAATCGCTCCGGAATCGAGCTTGCGATCGGCCGGCAGAACGAACAGCCGGAAGAGATCGTCCCCTTTCATCAGTAGAGCTTTGCCGCCGATCCGCAATTCTTCACCGCGTGCTTTCGCCGACTCTTCGGACGTGCGAGTCGGCTCGTGATGCACTTCGCGATACGTGATGCCAGCCTCGGTCAGCAGGCCGCGAATTGCGGGCAGAATTTCGGAACCGTGCGGCAAAGCGATGCTCCCTTAGTCCAGCACGTTTTCCGAGACGCGAATGCCGGCGCGATTCACGCCGTTCAAGTTTCCTCGACTGCCGGTGCCGATGCGACAACCGTGAATCAGATTGCCGGTCGTTGGCTTCGCGGTGTCACGCCAGACGATCGCGTGCTCCATCAACTTCGGCGAGCGTTGATCGAGAATCGAACAGCCGGAGATCACCGTGTCCGAACAATCTTCCAGCACAAGGCCGTTTGGCGTTCCTTCGAGGATTTGGCAGCCGGTCAGATTCATACGGCGGCAGCGGACGAGTTCGATCAGTCCGTCTTTCTTGTTTGCGACCGCGCCAGTGACCGTGTTCTGTCCGGCGAGTGCATCTTGAATGATCAGGCCCGTGACGGTGCAGTCTTCGCAATCGACGAAGCGGATGCCGGTCGAGAGTTCTTTGTCGCCGTAGTCGGGATTGTGGCCGAGCGTGTTGGCTCCGATGGCGATGCTGCGAGAGCTTTCGATGACGATGTTTCGTTCGTGACCGCTGTAGATGTAGTTGCCGGAGATCGCGAAGCCCAATGCGGACGTCAGATGAATGTTGGTCGCTTGGCTGCCGATCAGATTGCCGGCGATCGTCCACATGCCGGCTCGATGATTCCCCTTTGAGCCGCTGCCGATGAAGCGGATATTCGTTCCGTTGGGGCTGTACGTCGCTTGCAGAGTGTTGCTGCAAATCGTCCCTTCGCGGACGGAGCCGTCTTCGACGTCGATGTAGATTTCGGCGGTCGGCTCGCCATCGGCATCGGGGAGGCCGATCGCTCGGTTGTTGTTGTATTCGATATCGTTGCCAGTGATCTGGAAGTTGCGAATCTCGCCCCCTTGAATGCGGATGCCTCCCAACCGGCAATAGCTGATGTGACTGCCGGTGATGATTGTCTGGTGGAGATTGCAGTGATCGAGGAACACTCCGATGCCGGTGTTCTGATAGATGTGGCAATGACTGATGAGGATGTTGCGCGAGCGCCGCGTGACATGGACGGCGTTCCGTACCTTGCGGATCAAGACGCCGGTCAGCGTCGGCTGCATGACTCCTTCGAGCCGAATGCCGTCCGCTTCGGGGTGATCGCCGGTGATTTCAATATCGCTGAGCAGCGGCATTCGCTCGTGCTGCCAGATCTCTGGCTTGAATCCAGTGGGATCGGCGGTCTTGTCGTGCGTGCCGGCGAAGAAGAGCGCCGGCCCTTTGCCAGCCATGATGAGCTTGGCGGTTCCGCCGCTGCCTCGAATCGCCGTCCGGCTGAATTTAGCGAGATCGACAACGATTGGTTTCGTGATCCGGTAGTCGCCGCGCGGGAATTCGATCAGCCCCTCACCGTCGGACAGTGCGTGTTGAATTGCCGAGGTGTCATCGGTTTGGCCGTCGCCTGTCGCTCCGTAATCGCGAACGTTGCTCATCCTGGCCGCCTTTCACTGAGACATTGAGCCTTCGTCGCCCGTTGAAAAAGTAACCCGCAGCGTCAGCGAGGGACGCACGTCCCGCATATTCTGCGAGAAAATTGCCCTTCGCTGCGGCTGCGGGTTACTTCTTTTCAACTGGCTGTTGGACATTGAGATTTGGACCTTGGGATTTCCGACGGCGGCACTCTATCGAGCCTCCCGGCCGGTTCAACTCGCAGCGTCCGAACGATTGGCACGAGTTGCACACGAGACAGGATCGTGCGCGTCAACAGTCGACGGCGGACTCTGCCGAGAATCCCCACGCGGAGTCTGCGGTTGCCGGGCGGTGCGGTTCGATGTTCTCAAGGCGAAAGGTTCAGCCAATCGCCGAACGGGTGAAAAGTCGGTTTGACACGATTTTTCAGGCACTCGTAGAATCACCGCGAATTGGTGGCAGTCGTGGTCGTTGAAAGTTCGGGCGTTTCGTCCGACAGACGCCGCGATGCAAGGATGCTGCTGCAAAGGGCGGTCACGATGAAAAACAATCTCGGTAAGGTGTTCGTGGTTCTGACCACGTTTTTGAGTGTCGCGTTTCTTGGCTTCTCATTCGCCTCGCAGATTGCCGGGACGAATTGGGAAGGGGAAGCGGAGGATCTGGGTAATTACTACGTTGAAAAGACCGTCAACGAAAAGGAGACGACTTACACCGTCAAGGACAAGATCAATCAAGAATCGATCAAAGCCAACGCCAAGTTGCTGCCAGAAGTTCTTGTCGCCGCGTACAACCACGAGACGACACAGCTCAACGACAAGATTCAGAAGCTGGAGCCTGAGCCGCCCCGTCTCAAGAAACTACAAGACGAGTTCACAGCTCAGCAGAAGGTAGACCTCAAGGCGATGGAAGCTCGCGAGCAGGAGTTGCAGAAGCTCTTCGAGCAAAAGGTCAAAACGATTGAGGAGTTGTCTGTCGACGCCGGCAAACTTTATCAAGACGCCCGAAGTGTTTGGGCCGAAGGAGAACTGCGTCGCGAAGACGTCGCACGATTGCGGAATCACTTAGAGGAACTGGATGTCGATGAATTCCAGTCCCTCGAACAGAAAAAGCGATTGCAGGATGAGCTCAGCCGTATGCGTGGTGTGTTGGCTCGACTGCAACGTCGAAATGCTCAATTGAAATCGTCCTACGAAGAATGATCGGAAAGAGGCTGATGCGACTCGCATCGGCTCGGACGCCAGCCGCGTCCGCCACGAAAAACGACTGGGGGGTCGTGACATGTCATTTCTTGGAAAACTACTCGTTGGCTTGCAGCTCTTCCTGAGCATTGTGTTTCTGATTTTTGCCGGTGCGGTTTTCTCGACGCAGAAGAATTGGAAGGCCGCCAAAGACGCCGTCGAAACGCAAAAAAAGCAGATCGAAGCCGAGAAGCAGCAGGTCGACCAGGATTTCGCAGCGCATAAGACGCGAGTCGACATCGAACTCAAGAACGAGCAGCTACGAGCGGCGAATGCCGAAGGGCAAGTGAAGCTGCTCAAAGACCAAGTCGCTGCTGCGGATAAGGAGTTGGTTATTGCCAGGACGAACGCTGACGAACAGCGCGAACTGGCGAAAGTCGCCGTCGAAGAGGCTCGGCAGCGTCGTGAAGAATCATTGCTACAACGTGGAATCAACAACGATCTGCAAAAGTTGCTCAACGAAAAGAACGAGCGATTGCAGGCGATGGCCGACGTCAACTTCAACCTCAAGGTGGCCGAGAAGGCGCTGGTCGACAAGCACTCTAAAGTCCTCAGCGACCTTGTTCTCTATCAGAAAATCATTGCGTCATACGGTCTCCCAACTGATCCGCAATCCGTGGCTGGCCTGCAAACGCCTCCGCCCGCCGTCGATGGCGAAGTGTTGGAGACCAAGAAAGGTGGCCGAAGCGGCGGTGACTTGGTCGAGATTTCGATCGGCAGTGATGACGGGCTCGCCCAAGGGCACAAGCTCTCGGTCTATCGTTCGCAAACCGCTGATCGGGCGGCGAAGTATCTTGGAGAGATCAAGTTGGTTTTCGTGACGCCGGATCGAGCAGTCGGCACGGTGGTTTTGAAAGCCAAAAACGGAGTCATCGAAAGGGGCGACAATGTCACGTCGAAACTCGGACAATAACGCAGCCAAGGCCACGCCGGACGTTTTCGTGGGCCTGTTGTTTGTCTCCGTCGCGTCGCTCATCATCGGCATCATTCTGCTGGTGCTGGAACTGAGCCGCTACAACTGGCAATTGGGCTGAGGAAGTGGGATGGGGTTCCTACTCCGTCCTCGACGGCCTGGGAAGGCCGTCCTACTCAACCGCCGACGTACCGAGCGTACAACGCTCGCGCGGCGGCGATCTCTTGCGTGCCGCGTACGATCGCGCGGCCGTCGCGGAATACCGTCAGCTCAAATTCGCCGCCGGTCAGCGCCAATCGAGCGAGATACGGGTTGCGAGTGATCGTTCCGTGACCGTCCCACTTCGCCGCAAGGTCATCAAGCGACAACGAGGTCGGAGAACTCGGCGCGACCTGCACCGAGTTTCGTCCGCACAATACTGTCGAGCGTGAACCACTCTGCCCCGACAGCCACAACCGCTCGCCTCGTTTGCACGCGGGACAGTCGCCGCTGACGTGTAGGCCGCTGACGTCGAGTGTCCGAAACGTGTGATCCCAAATGTCGATCACGGTGAGGACTCGCGGCACTTCGTCCAGATGGCCGGACAGAATCTTCATGGCCAGCATCGCCTGCCACGACGCGATCACGTTGACCGTCGGGCCGAGGATGCCTGCCGTCTCGCAAGTTTCCGTAGTGCCGGCTTCGGGAGGGGACTCAATGACGCAGCGCAGGCACGCGGACTTGCCGGGCAGCACCGCCATGATTTGTCCGTGACTCCCGATGCAACCGCCGTAGATCCAAGGAATGCCGGTCTCGAGCGACAGATCGTTGACCAGAAAACGTGTCTCGAAGTTATCGGTGCCGTCGAGGATCAGGTCGACGCCGCGAGCCAGTTCGCGAATGTTGCGGAAGTCGACGTCAGCGACGATCGCTTCTAATTCGATCGTACTGTTGATGCGCCGCAACTTTTCGACGGCGGCGACGGACTTCGGCATCTGAGCAGCAACGTCGTCTTCGTCGAACAACACTTGCCGTTGCAGATTGGTCGTCTCGACAAAATCTCGATCTACGATTCTCAAATGCCCGACACCGGCGCGAGTGAGCGTCTCGGCTAAGACCGTTCCGAGCGCCCCGCAACCGACCAGCAACACGCGGCTCGCTAGCAATCGCCGTTGGCCAGCTTCGCCCAATGGAGCAAACCGGGTCTGTCGGCTGTATCGAGCCAGAATGTCAATTGCCTCAGTCATGCGTCGTTCCTTGATGTTTGTCGCCGGAGTATAAAGCCAACCCGATTCGGCCCCAAACGAAGTGGACGCAGTGACTCATGCGGCATCATCTTGGCATTCTGTTGCAAATTCTGGCGCTGGCTGGGCTGCCGCTGTTGATCGTGTATCAGGTGAACTTTGGCTTCCAATTGCTGGTCATGCCGACTTGTACGTTGATCGGAATCGTTGTCTTCTGGATAGGCACAAGGCTGCGTGAGTCATGAAGCAGGTGTTCGGTCAAATTATTGTCTTGTTTTGCTTGCTGGAGGCGTCGCCGGTCTCGGCTCAACTCGTCGGACTGAAGACCAGCCAAGAAGCGATGACGCTGGATCTCGACAGTGCCGTGACAAAGCGGCTGGCCAGCATTGAGGATTTCCTCGCCGACAAGCAATGGGACGCGGTCGCGACGTTGCTGCGACAGACTCAGGCCGAGAAACCCGACAAGTTGGTCGCGATCGCTCCTGGTTGGTATGTGAGTGTCGCTCGATTCTGCCAATGCCAAGCCGCATTGTTGCCGCCTCCAGCATTGGCCGCGTATCGCCGACAAATGGACCCGACTGCGAAGTCGTGGCTCGACGATGCCGAGCGAACGTACGCTTCTGATCCTTCGCGCCGGCGAACGACATTGCTCCGAATCATTCGTCAGGCGTTCGCGAGCTCCTTGGCCGACGAGGCGTTGAATCGACTCGCCGAGCAATCGTTTGAACGAGCGGACTACGCGGCGGCTCGGACGTATTGGGAAATATTGCTGCCGGCAAGTGGCTCGCTCCGATCCGCCGCTGGATTGGGACTTCCGCGACATCCTGATTCAAACGCCGACGCCGCGCAAATCCGGGCTCAACTTATTCTGTGCAGTCTGTTCGAGAGAGACGCCGCGCGAGCCCGTCAAGAAATTTCTGCCTTCCGTCGGCTGCATGGCAACTCCGTCGGCCATATCGCAGGCCGCGAAGGACCGCTTGTCGAGTCGTTGTCTTCGATGATCGACGGTGCATCGACCGACGATGCGAGGACTGATTCAACGTCGCACTTCGACCGGCGCTTATGGTCAATCACGCTGCCGCCCCGATTGGCGAGTGATGTGGGCGACATCGTTCCGCTCATTGTCGGTGAGACTCTCTTCGCGACGAACGGCGAAGCGGTCTTCGCATTCGATGCGGCGACGGGTCGCCCAAAATGGTCCGAGACAACTGATTCCGCGATCGACGCACAGTCGGCGGTCATCCACTCGCTCGCTGATCCAATCGTCCCCAAGCTGCCCACCGAAGGACGGCCGAGACATTCGCTGTCGGTATTTGGGGATCGGCTTTACGCTCGGTTGGGAACGTCGATCACCGCGAAGGCAAAACAGGAAACGAACTCGCACAGCGAATTGGTTGGGCTGGATATCGCTCTTGGCGAAGGGAAGTTGGTTTGGCGAGTGGCTGCCGAGGACATTGATCCTCAAGATCCACTTAGCGCGACGTCGCCTTGGAATTTTGAAAGTGCTCCGGTCGCCGATGCACAACGAGTATTCATCGTGCTGCGACGGAGCCTGCCGCAAGAACAGCTCAACGTCGCATGCTTCGATGCGGATTCGGCGCGGCTACTTTGGAATCGCAAGATCGGAATCACCGTCGCCTCAACCGAGGCAACTGTGAATTCCACCAGTCATTTGCAGCTTACGGTCGCCGAGGACAGCGTGTTCGTCTCGACGGATGCGGGAGCGATCGCAGCACTCGATGTCCACGACGGCGCGAACCGTTGGGTACGGACTTATTCTTCGGATGCGATTTTGAGTGCTCGCGGAAGTCGCCGCGAGGGTCATGCTCCGCCGGTTTATCACGACGGCGTGTTGTATGTCGCTCCGCTTGATTCCGAGTTGTTGCTGGCGATTCACGCTGAGAGCGGCTTGTTGTTGTGGCAGCGCGAATGGCCTGACCCGCTGCACGCGGTCTTGGGTGTCGCTCGCAACACACTGATTGTGCAGGGCCGCTCATTGTGGGGCGTTGACTTGGCGACGGGTGAACCTGCATGGCCGCATCGCCGAGTCGGTTCGGACGATCCCGAAGGATTTTCGTTCGGCCGAGGAGTTCTGATCGGCAGCGAAGTTTGGTGGCCGAATCAGGAAGAGTTGATCGTCGTCACCGCGGACTCAGGACAGATCACGAGGCGACTCGCGCTCCGTGAATCAATCGGACTGAGGGGGGGCGATCTCACTGCGTTCGGAAAGTCGCTCGTTGTCAGTCGCGGTCGCCAACTGACCGTGCTGGGGCCGGATCGTTGAACGATCTCCGTCCAACTGAGGCCTTCGGTCAAATTGACTTTTGACCGCGATTTCGTCGATCTCCTAGAATCGGCTTATGATTGTTCGGTGCAACCGGCCGATCTTTCCAAGGTGCGAGGAACGACTTCGCCTCTTTGCGAAGTCGCCTTAACGCCGACTGATTTTTTCCGGGTTGATGGTCAAAGCCAGCGACCGGACGCGAAGCCCGACAGGACTGCGTGCCCTCAGGTTGCTGGGCGGGGAGGCCGAGATGGCTCCGATACTCGCTGGGGAAGATGTCTTGCGTCGCCTGTTCGCCGGCGCGGCTGAGCAGACCTTTGAAGCGGAGTTGGGAATCGCCGATCCGCCGCTGGTCGAGTACCTCGTCGGAATGCTGCTTCGCTTTCTGCGACAGGAAGCGATCTTCCGAGTGCGAGACACGTCAGGGCATCGCTTGACGCAGGTGGTCGACATGGTCCAGGAGGCGGAACATCGAGCCGCTCGGACTCGTCGCGAGATTTATCGTCATATCGGTGACTTCACGCTGTTTTTCAGCGGCGTTTTTCCTGAGCATTTGCTGAGGTTGCAAGCTCCCGATTGCAAGGACCACTTGGTGAATTATTGCCAACAGGGGAAGCGATCGTACCTCATTGCGGCGAGCTACGCTGAGGACGACGAATCGCGAGAACAGGCTCCGATCCTGCGGCATCTCAGTGAAGAATTCGAGTTGTGCTCTGAGGGACTCAACCGTATCCGTCGAGAGTTCGACCTGCTGCCCAAGCTCACTCAGCAATCGCCCGAACGAAACTGAGCCGATTCAGCGACGAATCTGTCGATGCGGCCTGAGAAGTCAAATTCTCTGTGATGGGAACATCGACTCGCGGACCAGTGAAGTCGTGTCGTTCAATCATCGCGAACAGCGTCCGTCGCGGAATCTGTTTCGAAGAATGCTCGGAATGGAATCCGCAGGATCAAATTGGTCGCACTCAATGTAACGCTGGTCGTGCGATCGCTTCAGCAAAGATCGAGAAGCGTCGATCTGTCTTGTCCTCGGTTGACGAACAGAATCCTGCTCCGAAAAATGGCCTCGCGTCAGAGAAATTGAGCGAGTTGCCAGTTCCGGGAAATTATCCACGCCGAGATTTTTTCGCTGGATATGGAAGAGCCCGGTGATAGGATGTCGTCCTTGCTTGCAGTTGGTTTTAGTGACGTGAGAACCACGTTGGTAAAATTGGCTCAACGAACTGAAGTCGAACACTCGTGTTGGCGGCTTGGCTCGCACGAGCGATGGGTTGGATTGGTTCTCAAATTGAAGGAAAGGAATCTATCAACGAGAACCCGCTTGCCTGATTTTGTTTGGAGATTTCCCGAAGAATGTCCACGTTTTGCTGCGAACGAGTCGGGTCAGTCGGATTCGATTTACTTTGCAAAAGCCCCAGGCGCGAGCAATCAGCGCGAGCCGACCAATGGGCAGAAACCAAATCTGGCTCTAGGCTGAACCGCCGAGCCGCGTGACATCAGATGAGTCTCCAGTCGCTCAGCAACGGTCGTTGTCAAACTTGGCCACAGCGAACGATTGCGAAAGCCTCCTACCTCTGGGATGGCGAGTTTCCGAAACTTTCACGCCGAGTCTTTGTCTTGAGTTGATTGTTGATCGAAGATTGATTGTGCTGGTTGCGTAAGTCAGAGGTTTGCGATGGGAGCCGAGCTCCCAAGAATGACACCAAAGATTTGAATCTTGAGTTGATCGTAGGCCGCAAAGGGACGTGCGCTCGTTTCGATTTCAACCCAAAGGAGTTTGCCGTGCATCGATTGTGTGACAAGTTCAACACGCTGATTGAAGAAGCCAAAAAAAATAGTGGTGTGATGACCTTCCAAATGGTGGATCGATACCTGCCCGACGAGGGTGGCGATCCGAAAATGGTTGATGATTTGCTGATTTGGCTCGACGAAAACGTCATGGATTTAATCCATGACCAAGACACACCTATCGACGACCCCGATTATGTGCCCGAAAAGGAGCACCCGGTCGAAGTCGTGCCCCCACCCAAGCTGACGGCACAGGAAGAACGGGCCTTGCTCTCACGCGATCCCATTCGCATGTATCTCAGCCAGATGGGAAACATTCCGTTGCTCACGCGCCGGATGGAAATCTATCTCGCGAAGCAAATCGAAATCACGCGCAAGCGATTCCGTCGCGGAATCATGGAATCCGACTTCGCGCTGGAGACGGGCATCGAGACGCTCGAAAAAGTGAATTCGAAGGAGTTGCCGTTCGAGCGAAC
This sequence comes from Planctomycetia bacterium, assembly GCA_043777235.1. GTDB lineage: Bacteria > Planctomycetota > Planctomycetia > Planctomycetales > Planctomycetaceae > SXKJ01. The sequence continues at coordinate 2,136 of JAYVQJ010000962.1, read as the reverse complement.
CCTGCGCACCTCGGAAACCGAGAACACGCGCAAGGAACAAATCGAAGGACGGATGCCAAAGAATCTGCCGCTGCTGAAAAAACTCTACGATCAGCACAAGGCCGATCACGCCGTCACCATCGATCCGGAGGCTTCGGCGGCCGACAAGAAAGCTGCGAAGCATCGTCGAGTCGTTCGCCGCCGAAAGATGTGTACGCTGATCGAGGAGCTCTCGATCCGCACCCAGCGTTTGCAGCCGCACATGAAGCGCATGCACCAAATTGCCGAACGCATGGAACAACTCATCAAGATGATCGAGGAAGCGAAGAATCCGCGCGCTCATCATCGCCACAACTATGGCAAGAACCTGATGGATGGCCGCACGGTTGTCACTAGAGATGTGTCAGTGCTGCAAAAAGAACTCGACGATCTGGTCGTGATGACTCGCGAGCCGGCTCTGGATTTCATTCAACGATCGAAGACGATTAAGCGTCGCTTCGCCCAGTGGACCGAAGCCAAGCAGAAGCTGTCGGGTGGCAACTTGCGACTCGTAGTTTCGATCGCGAAGAAGTACCGCAACCGAGGACTCAGCTTCTTGGACCTCATCCAAGAGGGGAATGCCGGTCTGATGCGTGGTGTCGAGAAATACGAGTACCGCCGCGGCTACAAGTTCTCGACCTACGCGACGTGGTGGATTCGTCAGGCCATCACGCGAGCTGTCGCCGATCACGCTCGCACAATTCGAATTCCGGTCCACATGTTCCAAAGCATCTCGCAGCTCAAAGCCAAGAGCGAGCAGATCCGCCAGGAAACCGGCCGCGAACCGAGCATGGACGAATTGGCTCATGCCGTCGGTCTCTCGGTCGAGGAAACCGAGCGGATCATGAAGACTTGGAAGCATCCCATCAGCCTCGACACACCCGTTGGGGAGAGCGAGGACAGCGCATTTGGTGACTTCCTCGAAGATCAACATCACGGCAGCCCGGCCGAGGCGGCCATGCACGAGATGCTCAAGGACAAGATCGACGTTGTGCTTCGCAGCCTGACATATCGCGAGCGAGAAATCATCCGCCTGCGATACGGGCTAGGCGATGGCTACAGCTACACGCTGGAGGAAACAGGCCGCATCTTCAAAGTCACTCGCGAACGTATTCGACAAATTGAGTCGAAGGCCTTGAAGAAGTTACAGCAGTCCAATCGCGCACAACACCTCAAGGGTTTTGTCGAGGAATTGCTACCTAACGAGATCCCCAAGTCCGAGGAATTGGTCGGAACGGTTGCGTAAGCTGGCGAATTGAGAAGTCAAAAAGGACGGGCAAAACTGCCCGTCCTTTTTTCATTGCTGTGCAACAACATTCATCTCAATACAACAAAAAAAGCTCGTCGCAGTGTGAACTGTGACGAGCCTTCTTGATTAACACTTCGCAGTGAGATGACTAGGCGTCGATGCGGCGATCGCGAGCCGGACCGTGATCCGTGCAATCGTCGAAGTGCCACAGCGGCATTCCGGCAGCATAACGGGCGGCGAGCATCAGCACCTTTTCCTCGGAACCCGGCTTAGCTTTCGTCGGCTCAGCGGGGTCCACCCCCATCGCCTCAAAGTCAACGTCTTCGTACTCGTCAGTGAAGTCATCCGACCCACCAACCAGGAAGCCGTCTTCGTGAAAGCCAGCGTCATCTTCGAGGTCCGAATCTGCCTCGAGGGGATATGACATGCGTCCAACTCCAATCTCTAACGGGGTTTCTAAAGTCACACAAATCGGGACGAAGGCAACAACAAAGTTGACTCAATCCACGCTCAACACATGGCAAGCTCGTGAACCACTGAGCGACGTCGTGACAAAAAGCAGCGATTCCAAAACGACGTTCAAACCCACACGAACGAAAGAGGAAAAATAGGCGGGAACTCAATCAGAACGGGGCGGATTGTCCGAGGGAAATCGCAGAATGTCAACAACTTTTTCAGAAATCTGAAACGTCGAAATTCGTCGTGATTCGTCGGGGAAACCAACGTTTACAACGGCCGTGAGTGAAGCTCTTTCAGCGGCAACTAATCGGGGCGATTGACGCCGTAGCGTTTCAATTTCCGATCCAATGTCGATCGCTCAAGTCCCAGAATCGCGGCCGTCTGCGACTTGTTCCAATTAGTTTTTTCCA
>JAYVQJ010000961.1:0-4523 GCA_043777235.1 Planctomycetia bacterium | reverse complement strand
GAGACCTCATCCGAGGCGAAAGAAACCGCTCCGCAGTCAACGAAGAAACTGGCGGAGATCATACTGAAAGTCACGGGGCGATCGGCGAATGGGACGCCAAGATTACCTGCGGCCAGACAATTCGTCGTCAGCGAATTCCGGTCGTAACAGCCTGTTGAAAATGTGGCGTACGCGGCTCGCGTGCGCCGGCCAAGTGTTGTGCGATCCCTATGAATCGAAATCTTGTTCGACACTACCGGCCCGAACCGGGAGGACCGCCTCCACCGAAGCGGCTCGAACCGCCAAACGGACTGCCGCCGCCAAAGGGACTTCCGCCGATTTGAGGCATGAACGGCATCCCTGGCGTGAAGCCACCGGAACCGAACGAAGGCGTGCTCGAACTGGTGCTGGAGGAACTACCACGCGATGAGGACGAAGAGGACTTGCCGGCCGATGCGACTTTGATTTTCGAATTCATCGCGCTCAACGCTGTTTGCAGGGCCGCTGAGTTGCTTCCTTTGATGTCCACAACGCGGACGACTCGATTGGCGGCGCGGGCGTCATCGTCGATGGATTGCACGAGCGAGTCGATTTGCCGGAAGAGCGATTCACTCGACGAGACAATCAACGTATTTGTCCGAGAGTCGACGCTGAGCGTCAGCTTGATGCTGCGTGCTTGCTGAGCGCCGCCTCGATTGCTGCCACCGCGACTCCCGCCGGCACCGCCCATCAACATCGCGAACGGATTCGGCTGCTGACCGGGTTGCTGACCTTCGGGCGTCATGTCGTCTTTGTAAATCTCACGGACGATCGCCGCGACGTCTTCGACCTCGGCATGTTGCACTTGAATGCGATGTGGTGCGCGATCGCGGAACTGCTCGGGCAATTCTGAAGCATCGAGCACTCGGAGCATCGCTTCGACTTCGCGAACCTGATCGGGGGGGCCGGCGACGTACAACGCATTCGATCGCACATCGGGGATGATTCGCAGAGTCAGTGAACTGGTCATCGCGCTCGACAGGCCGGTTGCATTCATGAGGCTGCGGCCCATCGAACTCATCCCGCCGGTTAGCTCGCCGAGCATTCCGCTGGAACTGCTGGTGCCGGACGACACCGAACTGGTCGGGAAGAGTCGTTCGAGCATCGCGGCCGATTCGCTGGCATCGGCCGAGCGAAGATAAAAGATCGTCCAGCGCGGCTTCGACGGCATCGCTTCTTGCATGAGTTCGATCAGCCGTTCCATGTCATCGAGCGCGGCTTCATCCTTTGACGAGATGATGAGATTGCCGCCTCGCGGAACGATTCGAATTGGTTCGCCCTGTTCGCCGGTCGCTGGAGTTTCGCCGGCCGGCTCGTTCGATTTGGGTGCGTTCACGGATTCAGGCGCGACTGCCGATTTTCGAGCGGCCTTCTTTTGCTTGTTCGGATTGGCAGGCTTGTTGGCGTTTTTCTTTTTGACTTTGTTGGGCTTCGCGGGAGCAGCCGGCTCGGCGGCCTTTTCTTTTTTTGGTTCTTCGTCCAGAAAGCTCACGTAGGCGAGTCTTTCCAAGACTCGCATTCCCGGTCCAACGGACTTGGAAGATTGCTCGTCCGGGAAGCCGATAGTGAAGATCTGAGCTTCATTCGTTTGAGCACGCGGTTGCGTCACCGGAGCCGCGTCCTCTTTGGGAGCTTTGCGTTTCGCGCTGGTCGGCTTGTCCGTTGCCGAACCGGCTGGCGATTCGCTGGTGGTTCGCGAGGGACGAGTCGATTCGCGCGGCAGCGGCTGATCGAAACTGGGAGTCGCCGAGGGGACTCGCTGATCGCGGATCGGCTGCGAAGTTGACGGGACGATGATGATCGGATTCGAGTTCTTCGCGCCCCAGAATTGCTTGAGCATCTGCGAGAACTCTTCGGGATCGCGACCGCCGAGCGGAATCGTGCGGGTGTTGCCCTTTTGCGGATCGCCCTTCAAAGCGTTGGGGTCCATCTGCGTGATCAACAGTTTGATCTGATCCACTTGGTCCTTCGTTCCGCGAACGATCAAGCCGAAACCGGTCGGATGCGGCGTGATGCTGGGGGCGGCATCCTTCTCGGCGGCATAGACGGCGTGCAACGTGGCGACAGCAGTGAGAGCATCAATACGGCCCGTCGGGACGACCGCCACGGAGACTCCGCCGCCGACTCCTTCGCCGTCGAGTTGCTTGATCATCCGCTCGATCTGCTCGTGCTGAGTCGGCGTCGCGAAAATGTGAATGCGGCGTGCTCGGCCGTCTTCGTTCACGACGCAGCCGGGATAAAGAACATTGAGCGTCTTCGCCACTTCCTGCGGATCAGCGGTCTTGACCGAGTAGACGTGCAAGTATGGCTCGCGACTGCGTGGGCGACGGACGGCACCGGGCAACTCTTCGACGTCGATCGTCTTGAGCAACTCCTCGATGATTTTGTGTTCGGCCGGGTTAGCCGTGATCAACAAGCGATTGGTCCGCTCGTCGGAGCTGACCTGCACTTTAGGCTTCGCAGCCGTCGGAGCGGGGATCGCGATCGGACGACCGTCTCGGTCACGCATCTCACCACCGCCAAAGCCACGCGACCGCGAGCCTTCCGCAACCGATTCGACTCCGCGTTGCAGACCGAACATCGCGCGGACTTTGTCTTCGGCATCGAGCGTGTCGATGTGCTTCAATTCGTATGCCTTGAAACTGATGTCGGTCGGGGCCGCTCCCAACGCAATCAGCAAGTCGTAGATGCGCTGCAAATTCTGGCCAATATCCGTCACGCTGATCGCACTCGATCGCTTCAACGCGACAACCTTTCCTTGCGGGCCAATCAACTCCTTCGCTTCTTCGGCCGCCTCTTCCGCCGTGATGTTCTCGACCCGCATGACGATGTTCATCAACTCGTTGCGTCCGCGCTTGGGCAAGTCCGTCACCTTGACGTTCGGGACCAAGTTGGGCGGAATCGGATCGTCGATGTTGACGACGACCAAGAACTGATCGCGACGGACCAGCACATATCCTTTTTGCAACAGGTAGCCGTTGATGACGTCGAGCGCGGCTTCGGGCGTGTATTCCTTCTCGTCGAGATAATTGAAAGTTCCCGGCGGCACGACATCGAGATCGAGCGTCAGCCCCGCCAACTCCGCGAACGCCTTGAGCACATCGGCCCAAGCGGCGTGTCGGAAATTGAACGAGACCTTTTCGGGCTTCGCCGGTTCGGTCTTCGCCGCGTCCACGTCCGCCGGCTTGTCTTCGGTCGTGACGATCGTCGCGGCCTTCGCGGCGGCGAATTCATCGGCGGATTTTCCGAACGACACAACCGGCTTGCGCGGCTTGTCGCCGGTTTGGCTGGTGACCGCTTCGCTATCGACCACTGGTTGCGTACGACGAACTGGTTTTGTTTCAGCAGCCGTTGTGCTGCTCGTTTTGGCGTCGGTCTTCGCGGCATCTCCTTCGGCAGCCGGGTCCGGGCCTTTGAGCGTCGTCCATTGTTGACGCTGCGCATCCGTCAGAACCGCGAGCCGTTTTTCTTCGGTCTCTTTGCGAAACTCGTCGAACTTCGCACGCATGTCTTCGCCGCCGCCGCGACCGAAACCCTGCATCAATTCGCGAGTCTTCTTGCTGGACTCTTCGCCAATCGCTTTGAGCTTCGCGACTTGTTCGTCGGACAACTTCAAATCGTCGGCGACATCACTGCCGGCGAGCGCACTGGCTCCACGCTGTTGCAGCGCCATCTGGCGATACCGAGTGAATTGCTCCGCCGAGAGAATCTTTTTGACATCACCGTCGGATTGCAGGCGTTGCTCTTCGGAGATTTTGGCCATCTCGGCCATCGCGGCGGTGCGCTCTTCCTCCGGCGAATCCTGGCGTAGCTTGCTAAACAGGTCACGACCGCGCGTATCTTCTCGCAGCTTGTCGTTGATCTCGCGAATCTTGGTTTTCTGGTCGTCGGTCAGCTTGAGTTCTTCGGCGTTGGAATCGCGGAGCAACAAACTCACAGTCGGGCCACCAAAACCACCGCCGCCGCCGCCACCAAATCCACCTCGGCCGCCGCCGGGACGCTGGGCCATTGCGACCGACGCCGCCGACAAGACGACGATCGTCGTCAAAGTAAACGCCAAGCGATGCGCAGAATTTTTCATGGCGAGGTTCTCTGAAGGATTACACGGACAGTCACCGCCTGAGACCGAGTTCCGCCGCTGAATCTCAGCGTCGAGGAGGCGGATGCTACCCGTGCCGAGAACTGGAACTCAACAAATTGCCGAATTCTCCGGCGGGATTGGGCCTTTGGGGTGACTCTGAGCCGTATGGGGAATCTTCGGCGATTGCCGCCTCTGGCTGAGTGGAAACTCGGTGCGGGATCGGCAAAATCGGCCGGAGCGACCGGTCAATCGGGTCGTGCGGATTCGGTGGCTGACCACCGCTCGACCCGATCGGTATTCTGGATCACGTCGATAGGAACCCCGTTAGTTCGACTGTCTGACTTGCCGTAGGGTGGGACAAGCGGCGCTTCGCCGCGCCGGCCCACCAGGTAATTCCAGCGGGTATTCTGGTGGGCCGGCGCTC
>JAYVQJ010000960.1:0-17777 GCA_043777235.1 Planctomycetia bacterium | reverse complement strand
CGGAGACGACCTCTACGATGCCGCCAGCAACGACCTCGTGCTGCGCGCAGCAGAAAGCGCAGCAGTAGAGTCCCGCACCGCCTCGCAAACACTCGTTTCCTCTTCCGACGGACTCAACGACTCATCGGTCGCGGCGCAAACAGAAGCCCGCACGATGCCGATGGTTGCGACTTCGTGCGGGCTGTTGCTGAAAGTGGACAGGGGCGGGATCGAACCGCCGACACCAGGATTTTCAGTCCTGTGCTCTACCAACTGAGCTACCTGTCCTGAATGCGAATGGCGTCACGACGAGATCGTCTTGAGCGACTCACAATGCCGTTGGAAACGGGGCGGGGAGGATATCTCGTGAGGATTGCAAATCCAAGGCTCGGTCTGTTGGGAAGAGGTGCGAGCGATGATGCGCATAATGTGAGGAAGAATGGCGTATTCCGGCTCTTCCACAGAACGGATAAACTGATCGCGCCAATGCCGCGCAGCAAAGCCGAAGGCGTTGAGAAACGTCTTGTTCCCGACGATGCCAGATGCATCAAATCGATTGACGATCTATCAGGCAAATGATGACCACTTCTTCCCCACATCAAACCGTTGGACGCCCGATGGAAGTGCTGATGGTCGAGGACAGCCTCACTGCGGCGAAGCTCACGATGGGTGCGTTGTCCAAAGGTCAAATTGCTCATCACATGACTTGGGTGAAGACCGGCGAAGACGCCTTGGAGTTTGTGCGGTGCGTCGGAAAATTTGCTCGTGCTCCACGTCCCGATTTGATTCTGCTCGATCTAGGCTTGCCCGGGATCAGCGGTAAAGAAGTGCTGGCGACGGTGAAAGACGATGTGTCGCTGCGAGACATTCCCATTGTCGTGATGACCGCCTCGACCGACCCGGCTGACCGGGCGGACGTCGAACACTTTGATGTCGCCGCGTATCTCACGAAGCCGGTTGACCTCGAAAAATTCCTGTGGCTGGTCAAAGAACTCAAGCAGTACTGGCTCGCCGAGGTCATTCTGCCGCACATCGACGAAGCGGCGATTGTGCCGCCCGACGGAGCGCTTTCTTCGGGTGGTTCGCTGGGATTGTTCAAGTAGCGTCAGCCAAGTCTCCCGGGTTGGCTAGTTTGTCAGATGTAGGGTGCGGTCGAGTCATCGAGACCCACCGTTTGTACGACATTCCGGTGGGTCTCGATGCCTCGACGCCACCCTACAGTTTTCGCAGAACGACGAATTCGCCGGCCGTGATCAGTTCTCTCGGCGTTCGATCCTGCAACACGCGGCACTCAGCCGAGCAAAATGCCGCAGGTGTTGCAAAGTGCGCGGCCGATTGGAGCGGCTCGTGAATTTCCCAGTGACCGACGGAAGTTCAAAATCTCGCGGCAAAACAAGGACTTACGAGTCATTTCAAAATCTCGTTCGGCTTCGGCACGGACGCTGCTAACACAGTCTCTCGCCGTGGTGGCAGGCGTTGGCCCGCAACTGCAAACTTCGGCGAACCCGAAAACGCTGTGAGTGACTCGTCGTTGCTCACAGCGTTTTTTCTTTTTAGGGTGTCCGCCTCGCGGCCCCGATCCATTAGCTTGGCCGCCAAGGAGCGGCCATGTCTGAACCAGCAACCCGTCCGACCGGCGTCCGGCACTTGATCGTTTTGCTGCTGACGCTGATGTCGGTGCTGCTGTACCTCGACCGCTTTTGCGTCTCGTTCGCCGGCGACTACATCAAGGAAGACCTCGGCCTGTCCCAGACGCAGATGAGCTGGTTTCTGAGCCTCTTCTTTTGGTCGTATGCGCTGTCGCAAGTTCCAGCGGGTTGGCTGGCGGATCGATTCGGCGCGCGATTGATGTTGTCGATCTACGTCGTCGCGTGGTCCCTGTTCACGGCTCAGATGGGATTGGCCGCAGGCTTCACGATGCTGTTGTTCGCGCGGCTGATGTGCGGCATCACCCAAGCCGGAGCGTATCCGACCGCCGGCGGTGTCATCAGTCGCTGGGTGCCGCTATCGAAACGGGCAACGGCCAGTGCGTGGGTCGGCTTGGGTGGCCGCATCGGCGGAGCGATGGCTCCGATCCTGACCGCATTCTTGATGGTTGTTTTCGTGCCGATCGGAACTCCCGTGGATTTCACGGAGGCCGATGTGCTGAACTCGGTCAAACTTGACAGCAAACTCAGTGCGACAGATGCCGATACGCAGACACAGCAAAAGCTGAGTGCCGCAGCATGCCGAATTATCAGCATCGTCGATCAGAGTCAAAAGACGTTACCGGCCATCAATCAATTGCTCGACCGTCGCGACCTCTTTGACGAAGCTGCGTTTGCAAAACTCAATTTGCCACGCGAAGGAATCAGCCATGCCGCGCGATTGAAAGACGGTGGCGAACTTTCGAGCGCCGAGCTTCGCCGATTCAACCGCTTGCTGATCGAAGCCGCGTTTCCGGGAGAGATTCGCAAGCTCTACGGCCGAGGTTGGCGACCGGTGATGATTGCCTACGGGCTGTCGGGCGTGCTCGTCGCGCTTGGAATTTGGCTACTGTTTCGCGAGCGACCGGAACTGCACTCGCGAGTCAACGCCGCCGAACGTGAGCTGATCGAGACAGGTCGGCTCGCCACCGCCGCTGATCCGGCGAGTAAAGCTGGGCGTTTGCCGATCCGACCGCTGTTTACGAATTTCAGCCTGTGGTGCAACTGCGCGAATCAAATCGGCACGAACATTGGTTGGGTATTTCTCGTGACCTGGCTGTCGCGGTATTTCATCGAGATGCACAGCGTTCCGATTTTGGAACGCAGCCTACTGGTGATGATGCCGAACTTGATTGGCCTCTGCGGTGGATTCCTCGGTGGCCGTTGGGTCGATTGGCTGCTGCCTCGGATTGGGTTGAAGTGGAGTCGCAGTCTGCCGCCGATCATCACACGATTCATGGCAGCCGGTGGCTACGGGCTGTGCCTGTACTTCGCGGCTCAGCCGACGGGGTCGGCGTTGAATTCGCCGTGGGCGTTCACGGCGGCGTTTTGCTTGATCTATTTTTCGGTGGACCTCGGCCAGTCGGCGTTCTGGGCGTACGCTCAAGATGCGGGTGGCAAATACGTCGGCTCGGTGCTCGGCTGGGGCAACATGTGGGGCAATCTTGGAGCCGCGTTCGGGCCGTTGCTCTACAACTATTTGCTCGGTGAGAACCCGACCGTGGCCGAGTGGAATAATCTCTTCTGGCTGGGGTTGATCGCCTTTGTGTTCGCCGGAGTGGCCACGTTTGGCCTCGATGCCTCGAAGCCGGTCTTTTCGGAATCGGACACGTCGTCGCAATGACGCGACTTGGAGACGGTCGGATCTCGTGAGACCGGACCGCAGCCACGTTACTTCTTCGCGAGGATTTCCTTCAGCAGGTTCGGCGGCGACATTGGTAACTTCTCCATGCGAACGCCGACAGCGCGAGCGATCGCGTTGGCCACTGCGGCCGGAGGCGGAACGATCGGAACTTCGCCGACGCCACGCACGCCGAACGGGTGTTCGGGGTCGGGGACTTCGACGATCAGAGTTTCGATCATCGGGACGTCGTAGATCGTCGGGATGCGGTAGTCGAGATAGCTGGCGTTACGCATCACGCCCTTGTCGTCATAAAAATATTCCTCGTTGAGAGCCCAGCCGATGCCTTGGACGACTCCGCCTTGCATCTGACCTTCGACGTAGCTGGGGTGAATCGCGGTGCCGCAGTCCTGCGCGATCGTGTATCGCAGGATTTGAACCTTGCCGGTGTCGGGATCGACTTCGACATCGACGCAGTGTGTGCCGAACGCTCCCCCTTGATTGGCTTCGGACGAAAAGCCTCGGCCGATGACCGGGCCGCCGCATTCGTTGGCTTTTTCGGCGAGAGCTTTGAACGTGATCGTCTTACCGTCCGGGCCGATGAGGCTGGCGGTCGGCACGTCGTAGCGGACTTTGCTGGGATCGACGTCCCAATGAGTCGCGGCGCGTTGGACCATCTGGCGTTGGATATCGAGTCCCGATTCATACGCGGCGATGCCAGTCGCGAAGGTGACTCGGCTGCCGCCCGTGACGTCGTTGTAGCCGACGGCGTCGGTGTCCACGACGTTCGGGTGAATGTCGGTCGCGGTCAGGCCGAGCGTTTCAGCAAGCTGCATCGCGATACTGGCTCGCGAGCCGCCGATGTCGGTCGTGCCCAGCGACAGCCCGACGCTGCCGTCGGTGTTCACGGTCGCGGAGGCGGAACTCTTCAGCCCGCAGTTGAACCAGAAGCCGGAGGCGACGCCTCGACCCACTTTGCCGCCGGACTTCGCGGCCGGCAACGGTGACGTGAAGTGCTCGGACTTCTTCAGAGCATCGGTCGTTTCCCACATGCCGATGCGCGGGAAGACCGGACCATCGACTCGGCGAGTCCCTTCCTTCGCGGCGTTCTTCAAACGGAACTCCAACGGGTCGATCCCCAGCTTGACGCAGACTTCGTCGATCAACGTTTCCACGCCGAATGCTCCGATGGTCGCACCGGGAGCACGATACGCATTCGATCGCGGCTTATTGACGCAGACGTCGTAGCCATCGACGACACCGTTCGGCACGTCGTAGCAAGCGAAGACGCACATCGCCGCCATGCCGATCGGCGAGCCAGGGAAGGCTCCGGCATCAAAGGCCATGTAAGCTTCGCCGGCGGTGATCTTGCCCTCGCCATCAACTCCCAGCTTGATCTTCATGTACGAGGCCGGCGTCGGGCCGGTCGCTTCGAGCACAGACGCTCGGTCCATCACCAGCTTGACCGGCTTGCCGCTCTTCTTCGACAGAGCACACGCGACCGGTTCGAGGTACACGGAAATCTTTCCACCGAAACCGCCGCCGATTTCCGTCGGCACGACCTTGATGTTCCCCAGCGGCACACCGAGCAACTCAGCACATTGCTGCCGCACCGTGAACGATCCCTGAGTGCAGCACCAAACGGTGATGCGGTTGTCCGGGTTCCAAACCGCCGTCGCCGCGTGCGGTTCGATGTAGCCCTGATGCACGGTGCCGGTCGTGAATTCACGCTCGACGACAATCTTCGCCTTCGCGAATCCGTCGGCGAGATTTCCCTTCGTGAAATGAAAATGCTTCGCGACGTTCGTCGGCGTCGTTCCGGTCGTGCCGCCCTGAGCTTCTTCGCACCGCACGTCATCATTGAGCACAATCGCCGATGGCTTCATCGCCTCGCGAACATCGAGCAGCACTGCGAGCGGTTCGTATTCGACCTCGATCAACTTCACCGCTTCTTCCGCGATGTGAATGTTGTCTGCCGCGACCGCTGCGATCGCGTGCCCCTTGTAGAGCACCTTCTCGCGAGCCAACACATTCCGCGTGAGATGAGCCATGCACACAGCTCCCTCACCCAACTGAGCAATCCGATTCCCCGGATTCGGAAAATCCGCCGCCGTCACGACCGCACGCACGCCCGGCAACTTCTCGGCCTTCGACGTGTCGATCCGCTTGATCTTCGCGTGAGCATGAGGACTTCGCAGCATCGCCGCATACAGCATCCCCTGAATCTTCGTGTCCGCTCCGTACCGAGCACGGCCGGTCACTTTATCGACGCCATCGTGTCGAATCGGACGAGTGCCGATGACTTTGTATTTCTGAGTGGCTGTGGCCATTTCCGTGTTCTCCTCTGTTTTCAATCTCTGTGCCCTCTGTGTCTCTGTGGTGAAATTGTTCGGAAGGATTCACCACAGAGACACAGAGGGTACAGAGAAAAATCAACCAAACACTCGTCTGCGGATGCCGTCCTTCAGGACTGGCACGTTGAAGTTGAGCAGCAATCCCACGCGGATGCCGCTGAGTTTCAGATACGTCAACAACTGAGCTTCATGGATCGGAGCAATCGCATCAACTGACTTCACTTCGACCACGAGAGCCTTCGAGACCACGATGTCCATTCGATAGCCGCATTCCAATTTCACGTCCTTGTAAACCACCGGCAGCGGCACTTGCCGTTCAAACGCGATCTCGCGCAACGTCAATTCTCGGCACAAACATTCTTCGTACGCACTCTCCAACAATCCCGGTCACAACATCCGATGCACTTCGATCGCAGCTCCAATCACAGCATCGCTCAATTGATCCCGCATCATCATTCTCCGTGCTTCTCTCTGTGCCCTCTGTGTCTCTGTGGTGAAAAGAATTCGGAATTCACCACAGAGACACAGAGAACACAGAGGAATATCAGTGACAGCCCTTTTCGTGGCAGGTCTTCATGTAGTGGTCTTGCCAGTTCGTGGCGGCATCTTGGACGGCTCGGACGATTTTGTCGTAGCCGGTGCAGCGACACAGATTGCCCGCGAGGTTGAAGCGGATTTCGTCTTCGGTCGGCTTCGGGTTTTGGGACAGGAACCATTCGCTCTGCATGATGAAGCCGGGAGTGCAGATGCCGCACTGCAACGCGGCTCCTTCGAGGAACGCCTTTTGGATCGGGTCCAGCCCGGCCGCCGTGGCGACTCCTTCGATCGTGCGGACGGTCGCCCCTTCGGCCTCGACCGCCAGTACGAGACAGCTATCAACCGGTCGGCCATTGAGGATGACCGTGCAAGCTCCGCAGTTGCCGTTCGAGCAACCTTCTTTCGTGCCGGTCAGGTCCATGTTGTCCCGCAAGACTTCGAGCAACGTCTGGCGCGGCTCGCACAGAAATTCAGTTTGGTTGCCATTGAGGGTTGTGGTGACGATTCGTTTCTTGGCCATGTTCATTTCCCCGCGAACAGAATGTAGTTGCTGAATTCTTCGCGTCTTCGCGCCTTCGCGTGAAATCATTTCTCACGCGAAGGCGCGAAGACGCGAAGGGAAATACGAAATCAATGTCCGACTTTGCAATCGACGTGTTCGCCTTTTGCTCTCGCGACGGCGGCTTTCAGGACTCGCTCGACGAGAACGCCAGGGATGTGCGTGCGGAACTCGGCGGTCCCGCGCATGTCGGTGATCGGCGTCGCGATCGCGCGAGCAGCGGCAGCCGCTTTCGCGATGGACTCATCACTGACCGGTTGACCGGCAAGAGAATCGCCTGCGGCTTTCGCGAACAGCGGAGTCGGGCCGACCGCTCCGAGTGCGATGCGGACGGAGACGAATTTGTTTTTCGCGTCGCTCAAGACGACCGATGCTCCGACGCCAACGACAGCGATGTCCATTTCGTTGCGCGGGATGAAGCGGCGGTAGTGCGAGCCGCTGTTGGCTGGCCGCGCGGGGAATTTCAGTTCGACGAGCAACTCGCCGGCCTGTAACACGTTCTTGCCGGGGCCAGTGCAGAAATCTTCGACGGCAACTTCGCGGCGGCCTTTCGGGCCGGCGATGACGGCGACTGCTCCGAGCACGATCAGCGACGGCGTCGAATCCGCGGCCGGGCCGGAGTTGCATAAGTTGCCGCCGACGGAGGCTCGGCTTTGGATCTGTACGCCGCCGATGATACGGCAACTGTCGGCGAGGGCCGAGTAATCTGAGACGACGCCGCAGTGCCCGTAGACCTGATAGCACGGCACGGCCGCTCCGAGTCGCAGGCCAGCGGCGGAATGTTCCAGAACATTGAGTTCGGCGATCTTCTTGACGTCGATCAGCACGTCGGGGGTCAAGCGGCCGACTCGAACTTGGTCGATCAAGTCGGTTCCGCCGGCCAGCATTCGGGCTGTGCCGTTGTGCTTGGCCGCCAGTTCAATCGCGGCGGCGAGGGTTGTGGGGGCTTCGTACTCAAAGTCGCGCATCGGGGTGCCTTTCCAAAATAACTGACGGCGAAGCGAACGGGGCTTAGAGTATCGCCCGACGCGCGGACGGCAAAGCAAGAGCCGCTCACATTAACCCGAAGCGTGAGCGAGGGAGTGACTGATCACGTTTGAATCCGATCCTCGCTCACGCTTCGGGTTTCTTTTGTTGGCGGCTCGAAACGCGAGTCACACTCATCCCAATTGACTGATTGAGAACTGAAAGGCCCACAATGAATCGACGTTTCTTTTCTCAACTGTTGGCGCTCGGTGCTGGATCGCTGGGCCTGTGGCAAGCACGTGCGCGAGGCGATGAAGAACTTGCGCAAGCGCCGGCGGATGGTCCGCAGAACAATCGCGTGACGCCAATCGCGAATCCGCGCGGCATCGAGCCAGTCAATGTCGCTGACTTTCAAGCGTTGGCCAAGGCCGCGTTGCCTCCCGCGACCTACGACTACATCACGACCGGTTCGACCGACGAGGTCACGCTGCGAGACAACATCGCTGCGTTTCAACGACTGCGGTTGCTGCCGCCTCTGCTCACCGGCGTGGCAGAGATCGACACGGCAACAACGGTTCTCAAGCAACCTGTCGCGATGCCGATCCTGTTGGCACCTGTCGCCGGACAGAGCCTGTATCACCCACAAGGAATCCTTGCGTCGGCGCGCGCGGCGGCGTCCGCGAAGACGATCCTGGGAGTCAGCAGCAGCGCCGGGAACAGCGTCGAGGAGATTGCAGCGGCCAGTTCCGGGGCGAAGTGGTTTCAGCTTTACATGCCAAAGGACCGCGCGGTCGCTCGGCGATTGGTTGAGCGGGCCGATCGAGCTGGGTTCAAAGCGATCGTGCTGTCGGTTGATCTCGGCGAACGGAAGGACGCCGACAAACGCAATCGCTTCATGCTGCCGGAACCGACTCTGCGAAAGCATCTGCGAGACGTCGGCTTCAATATCTCGGACCGCATGACTTACGAGCAGTTGCTGGCGTTCAACGATCAGGCGTGGGATTTGACACTGTCGTGGGACGCGTTCGACTGGCTCCGTTCGATCACGAA
Source organism: Planctomycetia bacterium (assembly GCA_043777235.1). Lineage (GTDB taxonomy): Bacteria > Planctomycetota > Planctomycetia > Planctomycetales > Planctomycetaceae > SXKJ01. The sequence continues at coordinate 9,026 of JAYVQJ010000960.1, read as the reverse complement.
GTTGCCGCTGCTCGTCAAAGGAGTGCTCCGTGCGGACGACGCGAAGAAGGCGGTTGCGATTGGGCTCGACGGGATCGTCGTCTCGAATCACGGAGGTCGGCGGCTGGACGGAGTCCCGGCGAGCATCGATCAGTTGCCGCAAATCGTCGCGGCGGTCAACGGTCGAGCAGAAGTGTTGCTCGACAGCGGAGTACGCCGCGGGACCGACGTGTTGAAGGCGCTCGCGCTCGGAGCGAAAGCGGTGCTGATTGGCCGCCCGTATGCGTGGGCGTTGGCTGCTGATGGTGAAGCGGGAGTCGCGAAGATTCTCGAACTTCTGCGCGAAGAACTGGTCAGCGCGATGTTGGCGTGTGGCTGCCCGAATGTCGCCAGCATCAACCGTTCGTTGTTGGTGCCGTGATTGCGAGCCGAGAAAAGTAGGCGAGTCACTCCGTGACTCGAACATTCCGGTCACGGAGTGACCGGTCTACTTTCGCATCGCGAAAGACTACTTCACGTCTTCCTGAATCTCGGCGGGCGAGAGCGTTCGCTCGCGCCGAGGAAGAGCTGGAACAACCTCCGATGAACGGAGCGTGATCGCAGAGTTTGTTCCATCGAGTGCCGCCGGGGTTGTCGTTCGTGAGAACCAGCGAGCCAAGCCGTTGATCGCATCCGACGAAACTGACGGTGTCGGGCCAGCAGACTCGGCGCGGGGCAACGATGCGAGTTGCGGTGGTGCGAGTAGCTCGACCAGCATCGTGGCGGAGGTCAGCAGGATTGCCGGGCCGCCGGGCATGGGACCGGCGGTGCTCTCGGCCGCAACCAGCGCGATGACGGGCAGACCAGACGAACGCGGAGCCGATAACGGTGTGCTCGGTGCGACACGAACGACGGCGTCGGTGACCGTCACGGCGTCGATGCGGTTGACGGTTCGTGACAGCGTTACTTCGGTGCGGCTTGCCGACGCGACAACCGGAGCCGCGACCAGTGGACCTTGGGTTTCGACCCGAATTGGACTGACCGGTGCGGGCACGCTGCTGCTTTCCGGGACGGACACACTCGCGGACGGAGGAAGTTCTTCGGTGAGCGGCACGACGTTGAACGTGGTCGGGGACTTCGTCGGAAGTCGAACCGTCGATGCACTTGACGTGATCGGATCGGTCGTCGGTCCCGCAATCACAGGCACCGTTTTATTGGGCGGCAACAACGAGCGAGCGGCGATCGTGTTGGCTGAGACGGACTGTCCGATGACGGGGGCTTCGGCTCGCGTCACCACCAACGGTTGCGGCGGCAGCGGCGATTCTGTCGAGGTGACGGCCACCAATCCGGCGAGTGCTTGTGGTTCGGCCAAATTGCTCGGCTCGGCGATGCGGGTTGATGCTCCGCGACGGGCGAGCGAGCGAGAGACGTCGATGCCGTTTGAAACTCCGGGTGCCGGAGGTGGAGCGAACTGATCGACGCGCGCATTCGGTTTGGGAAGCGATGCGCGACTTGCTGTGGCGGGCGGAACGTTGGTCCGTTCGGCGGCGGGTGGGACGAAGTCTTGCTTGGCCGTGATTGTCGGAGCGATGACGTGCGGCTTCTCATCGGCAAGGGCGACTGCGACCAGCGATGCCTCTTCCGCTGGCCGCTTTGTTGGTCGAGTCAATTCATTGGGCAGCGGCTGACGAGCGAGGATCGCGAGTCGCGTTTGTTTGCTGGCGGGAGGATCGATGTCCGCGATGCGAGTGACCTCGAATCGCGATCGGACGACGACTCGATCATTCGGCCAACGAGCGGCCGGTCGCAATGCGACGGCGTCCGAAGGCACAGCGGCCGGCTGCGGGGCAGCGGATCGCGCGGTGTCGAATCGGTCGAGCTTCAGCAGTTCGACTTGTTGAGTTGTGGCAACATCGGCAAACCCAGAGGCGTTGAATAAACGCAGGTCCGTGACGACGGGACCGTCGGACGTGTTCTGCGATCCTTTCCAAAAGTCGAATCGCACCGCGATCAAAATCGACGCCACAACGACGAGCAACGCCACGGCAATACGTCGGCGAGTTGGCTTACGGGACTCCGATTTCGTCGTCATGTTTTCAGCGGCCGGTTCCGTCGTCGCTGCGGAAAGTGCCGCCGAAGCAAACAGCGGATTGACCTTCGCGGGTGCTGGCGGCGGCGCGACCGGCTCAGTGCTTGTCCATGTCTTCAGCGGATTCTTCGGCGGTTCGCTGCGTTTCGGTGCGATGACTTTGGCGACTGCGGGAAAAGCGACTGCTGTTGCGACACTGACCGGACGAGCTTTTCGTGACCATCGCCAGGCCACGACGAACAACACCAGTCCGAGGAACGGCACTCCCCATTTCACAGGTCCGAATCGATCGAGATGCGTGGTGCTGATCGCCAATCGTGAGACGACGAATTCGCCGCGCGAGAGGAAGAGTTGCTTCGCTCCGTCACGCTTGCTGGCGAAGACGATCGACAGACCATCGGGCGCGAACGCGGCATCGAGATCGTCAGCATCGGCCGCGATGCCATCCGCCAGTCGTTCGACAGAGCCGACAACACCATCTCGAAGCGGCGCACGAAACAGAGCGAACGTTCCGGGTTCGCCCGCTCGACGGCCGCGATTTGAGGCGAAGATCAACGATTGTCCGTCGTGAGAGACTGCGGGGCTACGCTCGTGAGTGTCAGGTAAGTTGATCGCAGCGACCGGCTGAGGTGATGACCACTTCGCTTCGACCGATTCACGACGCGAAACGAAAATGTCGGCTTTCGATCCGGGGACTCCGCGCGCGAAGTACAACGACAAACCGTCGGGGGTGAGTGCGGGATCGAATTCTTCGGCGTCCGAGTTGATCGCGGTGCCGATGTTGCGTGGGCGAAACCAAGTCTCGCCGTCGTTCGCGACTTCGTAGAGATCGAAGCCGCCGTGACCTCCCGATCGGTTCGACGCGAAGACGGCTCGGACTCCGTCACTAGAGAGCGTCATGCGGCGGTCGTCATCGACGCTGTTGAGTTCTCGCACCCCTTCTGGCTTCGACCAGTGCTCGCCGTCAAATGTCGAACGGACAATGTCGGCTCGTTGCCCCGGTCGCGATCGAGCGAAGAACAACGTCTGAACGTCCAAGCCAAAACAAGGCCCCGATAATTCCGTCTCGTCGGCGAGCGACCCCTTACCCGAAAGCTCGCCAAGCAATTCCGCACTGCGGAACGCGAGCCGCGAATCGGTGGGCGTTTCGCCGTCTGCGGATTCAACGACCACGTCATGGTGCGCCGGTCGCGGCAACGACCAAATCAACGCGGCAAACGCGGCGAGCACAACCAACCAGCGGCCTCGGCGAGGGGCGTTCGGTTTGACAGGCGTGTCAGTCAGCGGCGTCTTCATGGCGGCATTGAAAACGACGCGGCAACGATCGGCAAGCCGCTTTACATCGCGATCACGGCAGAATGAATTCCGACAAGCCGAGAACTTGCTTGACCTCGTCGAAGCTCAACAGGTCGTCAGCCAGTGAATCGATCCGGCCGTCGCGGAACAGCGTCGTCGCGAGCTTTCGCACGACCGAGCCTGTGGCCAGCAGCGTGGCAACAGGATCGACCATGATTTTGAAGCCGAGTTGTTGCAACTCATCTGCGCCGAGGATCGGGGTCACTCCGCCAAGCAGCATGTTGGCGAGTTGCGGGTACGGCACATCGCGAGCGATGCGAATGAGTTCTTCGCGGCTGCGCGGAGCTTCGACAAAACAGACGTCCGCGCCGAGTTCTCCGTACCGGCACGCGCGTTCGATGGCCGAGTCGAGTCCTTCGACGGCTCGTGAGTCGGTGCGGGCGAAGATCACGAAGTCGGGATCGCGGCGTGCGTCGAGGGCGACTCGGAGTTTCTTGAGCATCTCGTCGGCGGGAATGACTTGCTTGCCGGCGAAGTGACCGCAGCGCTTGGGACTGACTTGGTCTTCGAGCAAAATGCCGGCGGCTCCGGCTTGCTCGAAGTCGCGCACGGTGCGAACGACGTTGTGCAAGTCGCCGTGCCCGGTGTCTCCGTCAGCGACCAGCGGAATGCTGATCCGCGCGGCCATGCGACGGACCGCCTCGGTCATTTCCGACAGCGTGACGAGACCGACATCGGGCCAACCGAAGACGCTGGCCGAGACTCCGAAGCCACCGAGAAACAGCATCTCGCAGCCGGCTTGTTCGAGCAGCCTCGCCGTGAAGACATCGTGCGGCGCGAGCGTCTTGATGATCCCCGGTCGGGCCAGCAGTTCACGCAGTCGGCGGGCGGTGGTCATGGTGCTCTTCTCATTCGACTGTCTGACTTCTCGTAGGGTGGGACCAGCGGCGCTTCGCCGCGCAGGCCCACCATCAAGTTTCAACGTGGTTTCATGGTGGGCCTGCGCCCGAAGCGGGCTGGTCCCACCCTACTTTTCACGAACTCAGACAGTGGACTGGCGCAGAAATCCGTGGGGCACGATTCCATCGTGCCGAGCACGTTGAAAACGTGCTCCACACCCACAATGCGACAGTGGTTAATGCTCCACGAGCTTGCTCTCGTCGGTGATGGCGTCCCATCATGCCGTCCCCAAACCAGATTTCCAATCAATGCGGAGAAGTTCCATGAGGCTGTTGAACCTGCTCGGACTTTGCATGCTGACGTTCGTTGTTGCTCAAGCGGATGCCGCCGAGGTTTGGTCTCGGTTCCGAGGCGAAGCAGGAGGCCGAGCGGCCGCAGGATCGAAGCTGCCGACGGAGATTGGGCCGGACAAGCATGTCGTCTGGAAGATCGACTTGGCTCCGGGACATTCGTCGCCGGTCGTGTTTGGCGATCGGATTTACGTCACGGCCGAGAAGGACAAGCAGCTCGTGACGATCGCGCTCGATCGCGCGACCGGGAAGACGCTCTGGGAGAAGGTCGCACCGCACGAGAAGTTTGAGTCGGTGCATGGGATTGGGAGTCACGCACAGTGCAGCCCATCGACGGACGGTGAGCGAGTCGTTGCGCTGTTCGGCAGTTGCGGGCTGTTTTGCTACGACCGCGATGGGAAACAACAATGGCATGTCCCGATGGGGCCGTTCAAGAACGAGTTCGGGGCGGGCAGTTCTCCGCAGATCGTCGAGGACCGAGTCATCGTCTGTCAGGACCATGACACCGATTCGTTTCTCGCGGCGTACGACAAGCGGACGGGCAAAGAAGTGTGGCGGACGGATCGGGCGGAGTTTCCTCGGAACTACTGCACGCCGCTGATTGCGACGATGGATGGCAAGCGGCAAATCATCATCGCGGCCACGTTGCGAGTCGTCGGCTACGACTTCGAGACCGGCAAAGAATTGTGGACGGTGCGCGGCATCTCACGAATGGTTTCGATCAGCCCATTGTTGACGGAATCGGGGACGCTGATCGCCGGCGGTTGGGCGGCGGGGGGCGAAGAGTCGGAACGGATCTCGGTCGAACCGTTCGCGGTCATCAAGAAGGACGTCGATAAGAACAACAACGGCACGTTCGAGCAGGACGAACTCCCGAAGGGTGACCTCAAGCAACGCTTCCCGCAGGTCGATCGAAACAAAGACGGCTCGGTGACTGAAGCCGAGTACGAATATTTTCGTTCGCTGTTCGAGCAGGGACAGAATTCGATCATCGCGATCAAGCCGGGGGCGAAGGGTGAGGCGACCGAATCGCATTTGCTCTGGAAGCAACGCAAGCTGGTTCCGTTTTGCTCGTCACCGGTTTCGTTCGGCGATTACGTTTTCACGGTCAAGGACGGCGGCATCTTTGCGTGCATCGACGCGAAGACCGGCAAGTTTGTCAAACAGGGTCGAGCTTCCGGGACCGACGAGTATTACAGCTCGCCTGTCACCGGCGACGGCAAGGTTTTCGTGATCGACGAGGAAGGTCGGCTGACGGTGCTCAGCGCGGATAAAGAATGTCGCACGCTGCACACGGCCGATTTCGGTGAGAAGGCATTCGCGACTCCGGCGATCGTCGCCAACCGCATCTACCTGCGGACGCACGGTCATCTGTATTGCTTCGGCGAGTGACGTGACGGATGCCGATCAATAACCCGAAGCGTCAGCGAGGGCGAACCGTGACGACGCCCTCGCTGACGCTTCGGGTTATTGTGGGCGCACTCGTCGAAAATTCGCGTGAAACCTCGCGTTCCCTCGTTCCGGGGTCACAGCTAGACTGCGACCGTTGTGCGGATCTCTGAACTTTTTGGCATCGCGGGTTTGAAGGAGTTTTCTATGCGTGCTTTCACTTCGAAGTGGTCGTGGCTGACGGTCGCTGCACTCTCGACCGGTCTGTTCGTCGCGGCGGGCAACTTCACTCAGGCCTGGCAGAATCAACCATCTCGGACGCGGCAAAACGCGAATCTCAGGCTCGACGATTCCGAGCCGGAAGAGCAAGCGGATCGTTCAGTCCCCGGTCAAATCACGCTGCCGAAGTGTTCGGTCAAGTTGCTCTACAGCGTCGTGCTGGCGAGCGATCGTCCCGGACTGATCGCGTCCGTCGAACCGAAAGAAGGGGATGCCGTCCGCAAAGATCAAGAGATTGTCTTCTTGAAGGATGAGGCACTGGTTGCGCTGCTCAACGTTGCCAAGCAAAAGGCGGAAAACGACGTCAACAAGCGTTTCGCCGAGAAGTCCGCCGCCGCCGCGAAAGCCAAATGGGACAGGATGCTCGAGAGCAATCGCAGAGTTCCTGGGTCGATTACTTCGACGGAGGTCGATGAGGCAAAACTCACCTATGAAAAAGGCATTTTGCAGGGTGAGCAGGCGGAACACGAACAGATCATCGCGAAGCTCGAAATGGAAAAAGCCGCCGCCGAATTAAAGGCTTGTCGCATCGAAGCGCCCTTTGACGGAATCGTGCGAAAGGTACTCAAACACAAAGGGGAATCAGTGGCTCAAGGGACTCCAATCCTAGAACTCATCAGTACGCGCACCGTGAAGGTCGAGGGATACCTACCCGTCGAAGACTTGTGGAGCATTCAACGGGGCGACCTGGTGCAAGTGCAGCTCGACTTTCCGGATCGCGACTTGGAGATCGAAAAGGAAGTCTTCGAGGGGAAGGTCTACTTCATCGACAAGACGGTCAGCCCGGTTACGCATGGTGCTCGCATTTGGGCCGAGGTGCTGAATCCGGACGAGAAGCTGATCGAAGGCTTGTACGCGAAGATGACGATCAAGCACGGCCGCCGGGCCGGCACGGCGAAGAAAGCCGCTCCCGCCGCGAACGGCATCAAGCAAGCCGGTGCCACGAAATAACGAACGGCACGCCGTCACGTTGAACCGTTTCTCGCCGTTCCCATTTCTTGAAGCTGACTGCTCATGTCGATCGCCGGTAATCCCGCTCAATCGTCGCTGACCCCGTCCAATCGACGGCCGATTCCGTTGCAGGTTCGGCCCGACTTGAAGATCGAGCGCATTGACTATCAAGGTGTCGCCTACTGGGTCATCAAAGAACCGGTCGCGCTGAAGTACTACCGCTTGCAGACCGAGCAATACGAAGTTCTGTTTCTGCTCGACGGCAAGCGCAGCCTCGAAGAAGTCCGCGACGAGTTGCTCCGCATCCTGCCGACCGTCCGGTTGCAGATGAGCGACATTCAGCATCTCATCACCGATCTGCACGAGAAAGGTCTTGTCCACAGCAACCGCATGGGACAAGGAGCCGCGCTGCTCAAACAGAAGAAGGACAACTTCCGCAAGAAAGTTTGGCAGACGCTGCGCAGCTTGCTCTATCTGCGACTTCCCGGTTGGGATCCCGAACGGACGTTGACGTTTCTCGATCCGATTGCTGGTTGGCTGTTCAAGCCGTTAGGCCTGATCGTGATGACGCTGTTCTGCGTTGCCTCGTGGATCATGCTGGGGACGCGGTTCAACGACTTCACCGATCAGATTCCAGAGTTCCAGCAGTTTTTCGGCTGGCCCAACATGATGTATCTGTGGGTCACGCTGGCCTGCTGCAAAATCTGCCACGAGTTCGGTCACGGCCTAAGCTGCAAAGTCTACGGCGGCGAATGTCACGAGATGGGGGTGATGCTGCTCTGCTTCAGCCCCTGTTTGTATTGCGACGTCTCAGACAGTTGGACGCTAAAGAACAAATGGAAGCGGATCATGATCGGCGCGGCCGGCATGTACATCGAAGCGATCATCTCCGGCTTCGCGATCTTCTTCTGGGCCTACACCGAGACCGGCCTGATGCACCACTTGTGCTTGAATATCTTCTTCGTGACCTCGATCACGACGGTGATCTTCAACGCGAATCCGCTGATGCGTTTCGACGGCTACTACATGCTGGCCGACTTCCTGGAAATCCCGAACATGCGGCCCAAGGCCGACAAGCTGATGCGCGAAAGCTTCGCGTGGTACTGCCTGGGGATCGAGGCGAAGCCGGACCCGTTCATGCCGGAGACTGGCAAGTTCTGGTTCATCGTCTTCGCGATCACGGCCAACGTTTACCGCATCTTCGTGATGGTGGCGATCCTGACGTTCTTCTACACCGTTCTGAAACCTTACGACTTGCAGAGCCTAGGAATTACGATGGCGGTGTTCTCGTTCTCCGGCATCATCTATTCGATGTTCTTCAACCTCTATCAAATGATCACAGCTCCAAGGATCGAACCCATGAGCCGTCCCAAAATCATCGCGACCTGTACGGTGCTTGTGAGTCTCCTCGGCGTGGGATTGTTCGTGCCGATCCCCTGGCACGTCGATGCGATGTTCATCGTCGAACCTCACGACGTGCAGCACGTCTATTCGAGCACGCCCGGATTCCTGCGCGAGCAATATGTCACCGAAGGCCAGCGCGTGGCCGAAGGTGATCCGCTCGTCGACTTGGAGAATCCCGAAAAAGAAGACAAGCTGCGCGAGATTCGTGTTCAACGCAATGTGGTCCTTTCCGAAATCAAAGTGCATCGAGCGACCGACTCAAAAGCCGAGGAGGAGATCGCCAAAGAGAAGTTGAAGACCACCAACGAGCAAGCGGACGACATCCAGACTCAGCTTGCGCATCTGAAGATTGACTCCCCCTGTGGCGGCGTGGTCATCGCTCCCCCTTTCACCCAAGAACCCAAAGCGGA